>JBIINB010000233.1:0-4354 GCA_044337705.1 Pirellulaceae bacterium
TGGCCGGCGATGCGGGATGCAAGACTCCAGAAAGCAGGGTTGCCGTTGGCTGCCAAGCGAATCACCCCTCGTCCCTGGCAGGACGATCTCTCTCCAAAGGCTCCAGCCACGCCTGCACACTCGCATCAGTCGGCATTCGCCAGTCGGCTCGCGGCGACAGGCTGATCGTTCCCACCTTAGGGCCATCGGGAACGCACGTCCGTTTGAACTGGTTGGCGAAAAACCGTTTCAGAAAAATCTTCAGCGTCTCTTCGATCTGACTGTCGGAATAGGTCTGTGAAAACTGCGCCTGGGATGCCATGTAGAGAAGTTTTTCCGGGCCGGCACCGGTGCGCAGCAGATGGTAGAGAAAGAAGTCGTGCAGTTCGTAGGGGCCAACCGATTGTTCGGTCTGCTGCGTGATCTGCTGATTGGCCCCCAGCGGCAGGAGTTCCGGTGAGATCGGCGTCTGGTCGATCGCATGGAGCAGGGTGCGTGTCTCGCCGTGATACTGATGATCAGCCAGGTAGCGGATCAGATCGCGCACCAGCGTCTTGGGGACTGACGCATTGACGTTGTACATCGACATGTGGTCGCCATTGTAGGTTGACCATCCGAGGGCCGACTCGGAAAGGTCTCCTGTCCCCAGCACAAACCCACGGCTCATCAGCACCAGCGTCCGGACGCGCGCCTGCACATTCTCGAAGACCAGATCGTGCCTCTTCGATTCCGGGATCTCCGTCAGCAGCTTTTGGAATTTTTCTGGCGGCAGGTCGTCGGTCAGCGGAATCCCGAAGGGTGCATGGCCGAGGTTGCGGAACATCTCAAAGCACGTGGGGCGAATGTCGATTTCCTGAGCGGTGATGCCGACCAGTTCCATCAGGCGACGTGCGTTTTCGAGAGTTCTCTTCGAGGTGCCGAAGCCGGGGAGGGTGATACCGACGATCCGCGTGGCGGGCCATTCCATCTGGCGACAGGTCTGCAGGGCGACCAGGAGGGCTAGGGTGCTGTCCAGGCCACCGGAGATACCGATGTGGACCGGCATCGACTTGGGAAGCTGACCCAACCTTTTGGCCAGGGCTGCCGACTGGATACCGAGGATTTCCCGACAGCGTTCTTCGCGTACCTGTGGCTGAGCGGGGATGAAGGGCTGGCCGGAGATAGGGCGGCGGAGGCCGGAGGTGTGGGCGCGGGTGGCGAAGGGGATGCGTCGAAAGGGGGTATTGGCCAATTGTTGTCGGCCATGATGAAACGAACCTTGGCGCAAGCGGTCGATCGCCAGTCGATCGAGGTCGACATCGGCGGTGGTGCAGCTGCCTTCCTCGGCGCGGTCCAGTCCATCGCCGACTCGTTGGGACTGGCTGAGCAGCGAACCGTTTTCGGCGATCAGGCAGTGACCGCCAAAAACCATGTCGGTGGTCGATTCTCCCGGCCCGGCGCTGGCGTAGGCATATGCCGCGCAGCAGCGGCCCGATTGGCTGGTGATTAGCTGGGTTCGGTAAGCTGCCTTGCCGGCCAGTTCGTTGCTGGCCGATAAATTCAGCAGCACATTGGCCCCCGCCATGCTCTGCAGCGAACTGGGGGGGACTGGCACCCAGAGGTCTTCGCACAGTTCGATACCGACCACGGCCTTGCCCGATTCGAAGAGCAGATCGATCCCCAGCGGTACGCTGCCGATCCCCTTCAGGTCGACCGAAGGAGGCAGGGTGCGATTCCCCGGATGGAACCATCGAGGTTCATAGAATTCCTGGTAGCCTGGCAGGTACTGTTTGGGGACGATTCCAAGCAGGTGGCCCATCGAGAGGACGGCGGCAACGTTGTAGAGCCTTTGGTCGATCGCGATCGGAAGGCCGACGACGACTAGGCCGGGTCGATCTTTACCGTCGTCGATCAGCCAGCGCAGATTGTCGAGCGATCGATCGAGCAGCGTGGGCTGATGGAAGAGATCACCGCAGGTGTAGCCCGTGAGCGTCAGTTCCTGGAAAACGACGACGTCGCTGCCCTGGAAGCGATCGAGCATCGAGAGGATGGCGGAGCGATTGGCATCGGGGTCGGCTACGGTGGTCGGCGCGCTGGCGGCGGTGACGCGAAGAAAGCCATACGGGTTCATCCGGCGGACCTCTTGGTGCTGGCGGAAAAAGGATCGGGCATTCTCTGGTCGCCTGCCACTTGGTCTTGGTTCGCCGAATGGGTTTCGATACGCTTCAGCCGCCTGACCGGACCGGTTTCGGCCGGGGGTGCTGGACGCTTTTTCTGTCGCAGGAGCGACTCATGTCGGCCATCGTTCAAACCACCTTGCTGCTGGTCCTCTCGAACATCTTCATGTTACTCGCCTGGTACGGTCATTTGAAGGACTTGGCCAGCAAGCCCTGGTACATTGCGGCGCTGGTCAGTTGGGGTATTGCGCTGCTGGAGTATCTGATCCAGGTGCCCGCCAACCGGATCGGTTTCGGGCCGGGTGGGATGGATCTGGCGCAGCTAAAGATCCTGCAGGAGGTAATCACCCTAGCGGTGTTCGTGCCGTTCGCGATTCTTTATATGCGGATGCCGCTGAGGCTAGATTTCCTCTGGGCGGCCTTATGCATGTGCGGGGCAGTCTACTTCGTTTTCCGGCAGGGGATTTCAACGCAGCCGTAGTGAAGTGTAGAAATGGCGGAGGGATCAGTGGGGTCGCGAGATGCCGTGGACGTGAGCCCAGTAGTTGCCGATCGCTTTGGCTCCCGAGATGAAGCAGTGTCCATTGACTTGGCCTGAAAGCATTTCCATCGCGTCCATCGCCGGGGGTGCGGCGAGAATCAGGACCGGGCAGCCTTGGTGGGCCTCTCCCAGCAGCTTGACAATCTCCTGCCTGGGTCGTTGGAAGTCGACGTATCGGATATCGAGCTGATGGCGGAGTTTGGGGAAGTAGGAGAGCACGCCGGTGATCTGCGCGCAATCAGGGCAGTAGTAGGGGAGACCTGGTCCGTCTGGGAAATCTTCTTTGAGGAGGAAGAGGGTATCGCGCTGCATGGCGGCGGCTCCTGTAGGGAGAGATGAAGTGGTGGAATGTTGATGCGGATTTGATTTTAAGGGATTGGATCGAATGGGAGGAGGTGTTGGCGATGGTCCGATGTATGCCGCCTCACCCTGGCCCTCTTCCCCTTGGGCTTCGCCCTGGGGGCGAGGGGGAATTGGTTCTAAGAACTATCCGAGAACCGTCCCTTGCTTGCGCTGCGGGTTAGGATTGTGCGTGGTGGTGTATAGGTTGTTGGTCTCATCCCAGCAACCACGATTGGGCCAAGTAGATCACGATTCCGGCGAAGTAGCCCAGGAGCGCCCAGGGTGCGATCTTCTTGAGGTACCAGACGAAGTCGATATGCTCCAGTCCCATCGCAGCGACTCCGGCGGCCGAGCCGATGATCAGGCAGCTACCGCCGGTCCCGGCGCAGTAGGCCAGCAGCATCCAGAACGGATGGTCGATCGGCATCGAATACATTTCCATTCCCGCAGCCACCAGCGGCACATTGTCGACAACGGCCGACAGGAGGCCGATGATCACCGCGACCACTTCGCGGGAGGGGATGGTTTGATCGAGCCAGCGGGCGAGCTGGCCGAGGGTGCCGACGGCCGAAAGAGCGCCGACCGCCAGAAGAATCCCGAGGAAAAATAGGACACTGGACATATCGATCCGCTTGAGCACCGAAAGCAGGCCGGTGCTGGTACGGGTTGATTCGTCCTTGGTGTGACTGATCAGTTCCGAGACGATCCAGAGGATACTGAGGCTGAGCATCATTCCCATGAAGGGAGGAAGATGGGTGTAGGTCTTGAAGATTGGGACGCTGATCAAGCCCAAAACGCCGAGAATGAGAAATAGCTTCTGCTGCCATGGCAGGATCGCTTTGTCGACATGTTGATGCTTGTGGGGGGAGTCTTGCAGCGTGCCAGTCATGTTGCGGGAGATCAGCAGCAGAGGAACCAGGAGGCACGCAATGCTGGGGAGAAAAAGCTCCTTCATCACCTCGACGGCGCTGATCTTTCCTTTGATCCAGAGCATCGTCGTCGTGACGTCACCGATCACCGTCCAGGCGCCACCGGCGTTGGCGGCGATGACTACCATTCCGACAAAAAATAATCGCTTCTGGTGATCGTGGATCAATTTGCGCAGCAGCGACACCATGACGATCGTGGTGGTCAGGTTGTCGAGGACAGCCGACAGGAAGAAGGCCAACCAACAGAGGATCCACAGCAGGGTCGATTCCTTTCTGGCTTTGATGCGCGCCGTGATCAATTCAAAACCTTCGTGGGCATCGACCAGTTCGACGATCGTCATGGCGCCGATCAGGAAGAAGAGGATCCCGGCGATTTCTCCGGTGAGGTGAAGCAGTTGGCCATCGAC
>JBIINB010000027.1:0-42453 GCA_044337705.1 Pirellulaceae bacterium
GATTTGCTATCGAATCGTGGCATCGCCGTCTCGGCCATGAGAACCATTCACCAGTTTGAGGCCCGTGCAACGCGATTTTCCAGATTTGCTATCGAATCGTGGCATCGCCGTCTCGGCCATGAGAACCATTCACCGCTTTGAGGCCCGTGCCACGCGATTTTTCAGATTTGCTATCCAGTCGTGGCATGGCCATCTCGGCCATGAGAACTATTCACCAGTTTGAGGCCCTTACCACGCGATTTTTCAGCGTTGGGTTTAGAGAATTCGATCGACTCGCTCAAAGCCTTCCGGCAACCGCGAAGGGGCGCAGGCAGCGTCGATCAGCCAATGGAGTTCTTCTCGCGGGGTGATCTCTTGAGTGGGATAGAGCATCGGATCGCGAGGACCGTTCCAACTGGCCTCGACCGCCTGACGTTTGGAGGCACCGCAAACAAGAAAGGCGATGCGAGCCGCATCCTGGAAGAGCGGCAACGTCAGGCTGATCCTGTTGGATCCCATCCGCTCCACCCACGTGGCAACCACTCCCTGTTGACGCTCCTTCAGGGCGCTGTTCCCCGGAAAAAGGGAGGCGGTGTGGCCATCATCTCCCAGCCCCAGCAGCACCAAGTCCAACATCGGCCATGGTCCAGCCTCGGACAGGCAGTGATTCCGCTGGCCATAATCTTGCAGCACCGCAGCGTAACGCCTGGCCGAATCCACCGGATCTCCTGCGACGTAGGGTACCGCGTACAAGGTGGGCCGTTCACCCGGCCAGCCTTCCAGCAGCGATTGCCGAACCATCCGTTCATTGCTGTCGGGATGGTCGGGTGGTACCGTCCGTTCATCCCCTAGGAACAGATCGATTCGACCTCCTTCCAACTGGCCCTCGGGTAGATCCCGCATCATCTCATAGAGCCGCTTGGGGGTAGAACCTCCTGCCAGGGCCACCGAACAGCGCGGCCGGGCGGCAAGAATGCTTCGAACGTTGCTCAATATCCAACCCAAAGCAGCTTCCGCCACCTGCTCGGCGTCCGGCCGTTCGGTCACCAAAATCTTCATCGTCAGGCTCTCCCGGTAACTCGGGCGCGGGGTCCCTAATCATGCGACAAGCATCCTACAGGATCCTCCTGAAAAAGAATCCTCTTTTTCCAGCTTGTGAGTGCGGAACTGCCGTACAAAATAGGGGTTTTCCAAGAGAAGATGGTTTCGCCCTCCAATCGGTAGTCCCAGGCTGTTGGCGAGGAAATGACTATGGCTTTCAGGGAGTATGAGATGGGTCATGGCCACCTGCTCAGCAGACCGAACTGGTGGTTTACCCTGCTCCTTTTTGCCTTCCTGATGAGCGGCCTGAAGCTTTTGGGGCAAGATCGCCTCCCTGGCGACCCATCGACGGAAGCTTCGGAAGCAGCGATGCGTGGATCGCAGCGCAACGTGATCTTTTTTGAGTCGAAGATTCGGCCTTTGCTGGCCAGGCACTGTTACGGGTGCCACAGCGAGCCCGCGGGCAAGGCAGAGGGTGGTCTGCGAGTCGACACAGCTGCCGGCCTGCGACGGGGCGGGGCGGGTGGTCCAGCGGTGGTCCCTGGCAAGCCTTCTCAAAGTCGGCTGATGCAAGCAGTCCGATACGACAACCCGAACCTGAGGATGCCTCCTGAGGAGCATGGGGGCAAGCTATCGGACGAGTCGATCGCAACCCTGGAAAAGTGGGTTCGGGCAGGTGCTTTCGACCCGCGCGGTCCAACTGCATGGGAAGAGCCGACGCCGGCTACCGACTGGTGGGCATTTCAGCCACTTCCCGCCAGTAGAATCGCACCACCGCAGGTGGAAGATCTTTCGTGGTGCTATGATCCAATCGACCAGTTCATCGCCACAGCGCACCGGAAGAAAGGACTCGTTCCGGTTGCTGATGCCACGCCGGAAGTGCTGATGCGGCGCGTCGCCTTTGATCTGACCGGACTGCCCCCTAGCGAGGAGGATTTGCGATGGTTCAATCACCAGCAGGAACAGCTAGGTAGCTTTCAGAAGGCCTATGTCGCCTGGGTCGATCGATTGCTCGATTCTCGCGACTTTGCGATTCACTTCGGCAGGCACTGGCTGGATGTGGCACGATTTGGCGAGTCGACAGGGAAGGAAATCAACGTTTCCTTTCCGCACGCCTGGCGCTACCGCGACTGGGTCATCGATGCGATCGATAGGGAGCTCCCTTACGATGAGTTTCTCCGCGAGCAGATCGCCGGCGATCTGCTGGAATCTTCTGATTCCTCCGACCAAGTTCGGCGGACGATTGCGACTGGTTTTCTGGCGATCGGCCCCAAGTCGATCAATGAACCCAATCCACTTCAGTTCCAGTTGGACCTGGCCGACGAACAGATCGATGCAACCTTTCAGGCTACCATGGCGCTGACGGTCGCCTGCGCCCGCTGCCATGACCACCTCTTCGATCCGATCACGCAGCAAGATTACACCGCCGTTGCCGGGATCTTTCTTTCGACGGAAACGTTGTATGGGACAGCTTCCGGAGGAGTGAACAATCGCAATGGAGCCAAGCTGGCTCAGCTTCCCGGTGAAGTCCCAAGCGCCCTGATGGATCTGGATCCCGAAAGGATCCAGGGGATGAAGGAGCGATTGAAGCGATTGGCGGAGGAGCGGAACAGCCTGATTCGCCAGAGGATCGAGGCAAATCGAAAAGGTGGCGACAACAACGCCGTCAATCCGCGCATCCTGGCGCTGGCTACCGAGTTGGCCGATGCAGAGGCGGAACTTGAGAACTATCGAGACGATGGAAGCGCAGTAGGTCTGGCAATGGCGGTCCGGGACAAGCCGGTATCGCTGCGTCCGAGCGATCGACGACCGCAGCTGAGGCGCGGAGGATTTGAGACGATTGGCGAAAGCCCGCTTTTTGTTCGCGGAGAACCGGCGAAAGCTGGTGACAAGATACCCCGATCGGTTCCCCGACTTTTCGGCGACGCGAAACAGTATCCCATTCCCGGCAACGCCAGTGGAAGACTCCAGCTGGCCGACTGGATCGTCTCACCCAACAATCCGATGACAGCACGCGTCGCAGTCAATCGAATCTGGTACTGGCTCTTTGGACAAGGCCTGGTGACCAGCCTCGACAACTTCGGGACGACGGGAGACCATCCCTCGCATCCTGAGCTTCTGGATGCTCTGGCTATCGACTTCCGCGATGGCGGATGGAATCTGAAGGCGATGGTACGACGGATCGTCACCAGCCACACTTACCAACTGGCCACTGAGCATCGGGATGAAAACTTCCAGATCGATCCGGACAATCGGCTGTTGTGGCGAGCCAATCGGAAACGGCTGACCGCCGAAGCGATTCGCGATTCGATCCTTTCGGTGGCGGGAGTCCAGATGACGGTTCCCGAGAACGGATCGGTGGTGGCAGCCGCTGGAGATGGCCCGATCGGAGCCCCTAGGCGAGCTGGATTGAGGGAGGAGCAGATCGCCCAGGCAGATGGGCCCTATCGATCGATCTATCTTCCCAATCCTCGCGGATTGCTTCCCGAAATCCTCGAGGTCTTCGACATGCCCGATGGGACGATCGTACAGTCAGCACGGGAGGTGACCAACGTTCCCACCCAGTCCCTCTTTCTGCTCAACAGTCGCTTTGCCATTCGTCACGCCAGAAAGGGAGCAGAGCGCATCCTCGAATCACTTCCTGGGGATCGGTCGACCGATGCCTTTGGCGAACGGCTGGAATTGGCGTACCGATGGACACTCTCCCGCAAGCCCAACGGATCCGAGGCGAGGTCGGCCAGGGAGCTTTTGAGCACAAACAGGGACGATCCGCTGGCAGCCTGGACCTTGCTGGTCCAAGGGCTGATGGCCACTGCGGAATTCCGATATCTCGATTGATGGAAGGCAAGGGAGTAACTCATGTCACTTTGTCATCAACGGCAATGGCTTGGCAGTCGACGCCAGATGCTCCAGCACAGTTCCCTAGGTTTCGGCTGGATGGCGCTGCAGGGACTCCTCGCGCAATCCGCTCATGCTTCATCAGCGGGCCAGTCTTCCAAGTCCCGAACCGCCAAACGCGTCCTGTTTCTTTGCATGCGCGGCGGTCCTTCGCATGTCGACACCTTCGACCACAAACCATCGCTCGATCGCGATGACGGAAAATCAGGACCGCGTCCTGGTAGCCAATTGATGCGGAGCCCATGGAGTTTCCAGCAGCATGGAGAGAGCGGGCTTTGGATGTCGGAGTTATTTCCGCAACTGTCCCATCATGCCGACAAGCTTTGCATGATCCACTCGATGCAGACCGATGTGCCAGCTCACCCCCAGGCGATGGTCAGGCTGCATACGGGAACCAGCCAGTTCGTCCGGCCATCGATGGGCGCCTGGGTCCTCTACGGATTGGGAAGCGCCAACGAGAATCTTCCTGGATTCGTCAGCATATCGCCTCCAGCCAATGGTGGGGCTTCGATGGTTGGATCGGCATTCCTGCCCGCAGCCTACCAGGGATCGCGTCTGGGGAATGATGGCCGGAATTTTGATTCGGCAACCCTCCCCAATCTCACCTCCCTGCGGAATCGTCGCACCCAGCGACAACAGCTCGACTACATCCAGTCACTCAATCGGCAGAAGCTGGCACAGTCCGATGGACAGCCGGAGGTCGAAGGGGTCATTGAATCGTACGAACTGGCTTTTCGGATGCAGAGCGACATGCCCAAGGTGCTCGACCTGGGAAAGGAAACCGAAACCACACTGGCTCGTTATGGTGCGGATCAGGGCCCCACCAGCGCGTTCGGCAAAAAGTGTCTGCTGGCCCGAAGATTGCTGGAAGAGGGGGTTCGTTTCGTCGAAATCACCCACGGAAACTGGGATCAGCATCAGCAGCTCCGCAACGCTCTGGCAGGCAACTGCCGTGCCATCGACCGACCGATCGCGGGACTTCTTGAGGATCTCGAAAGTCGCGGGATGCTGGAAGATACGCTAGTGGTATGGAGCGGTGAGTTCGGGAGAACCCCGTATGCGCAAGGGAGCGATGGACGCGACCACAACCACAAGGCGTTCACTCTCTGGATGGCCGGTGGCCCCGTTCGCGCGGGCTTCGCGTACGGAAGCAGTGGCGAGCATGGGATTGAGGCGACCGAGAATCCGGTTCCGGTCGTCGACTTCCATGCCACTCTACTTGCCCTCCTGGGAATCGACCATGAACAGCTGACTTACAACCATGCTGGTCGAGACTTTCGCCTGACAGATGTCGCTGGACGGATCGTCCACGAAGTGATGGCGTAATAAGACTGGGAAGCAGCGGAGAAAAAACCAACCCAATCTATCGGCTCGCATTCCCTACCGCCAAGCAGCCAGAAGCTCTCGGCAAATAGATCGATAAACCTTCACGCCAGAACCCTCCAGGTTCATGGGGTATGCAGACCAACGACTACCCGTTCTCATCTCTCCCGTTGGATAGGTCGCGTCGTAAGTCGGGCGACTTGGGAGGTCCAAAAATCCATTCGGCAAGGATCCGCAAACCTGGAATCCGGTACGCCCATTCCTCCTTCTCGATATCCAGAAAATCGTTCGAGATGGCCAATCCAGGAAATAGGGTTGTCAGTACCAGGTAGAGACACACTAGCGCGGCAAAGAGAATCGCCACCCATTCGCGGTCCCAACCCGGGATCAAAGCGACCAGAAAAAAAACAGCCACTGTTGCGATGAACGCGGTCAGCATGTGGCGGGCCAACTGTGGGAGAAGAACCAAGCCCAAGACCTTGGACCAAGGGAGCGCCGCCCCGTAAGCCAGCAGGATCGGTCCCTGACCCGTCAGCCCCAGGCCGAACGAGGCGGCATGGATCCAGACCGCAAAGGCCAGCCAGATCAGGCAGATGCGCCGATGGAAGACGAAAACTAACGCAAGTCCATAAAAGAATACCGACACCCAATCGATCAGCTCCCCCAGCTGCCAGACTAGAGGCACCCAAGTGTTGGCAGACTGCCCTGACGGGCTCCATCGCATCGACCCAAGCTGATTCAGGAAAACTTCGGTCGCAAGTCCACGCCGGCTACTGTCCAGCCACCCTTGTGACCACTGCGCGTAACCACGCATCGTCATCCAGATTCCACCCATCAGCACACACATACCGATCGACCATTCCGGAAATCTTGCACTCCTGGGCTCGCTGGCTTCCCCATAGCGAGGCCCTTCCCAGCCACAGGTCGCCATCATCATCGCAATCGCAGGAAGGAGAAAGTCGATCCATCTTCCTGTCCATGCGAAATCGATCGACAGGAGAAGAGTCAATCCTGCGGCGAGCACCCAGGAGGACCACTTGGTCGACAGCCCGCTGCAGAGCACCAGCGTTGCCAGCACCACGATCGACTCAATAAATATCAAGAGCCAATCCGCAGGAAGCGAAGGAAAGAGAGCTGCCAAGGATTCCCGAGGGGAGAAATGATTCGGCCCCAGGTAGGTTCCCCAATGGGTGACAGGACCACCCAAAAGCAAATAGATCGAAAAGAGAACTCGATAGATTTCGAGATCTTTCCGGTCGACCTTCCACTGGCTGAACCATCGTTCAACGAATTGGGGCATCAAACACCTCCAGCACCTGAAGAGGCTCCAGTGGCTCCAAGTCCCAAATGCGATATCGCACCCATTCCACTTCGACCTTCTCCAAATCTTCGCGATCCAGAAGTTCCTGGACGCGATCGCTGAACCAGTACCAGATCTCCTTGCGGTTTCCCCAACGCCGTTCTCCAGTGCGATAGCCAGGAAACCAGGCCGCCGGAGATTGCCTCGCTTCCTCCCGCAGTCGTTCCAGCCATGGTTCGGTCGCTCCCCCCACTTCCGGTCGCAGAAAATCGATCGCAGCCATCAGGTACCGGGGAGGGAGATCAGGAAGAAACTCTTGCGGAAGAAACTCCTGCCTCGTGCCGTCAAAGAAATGGGTGCGAAATATGGGGAGATCAATCGTCTTCGCAGCCCCCTGGGGCGCCTTGCCGGAGTTCCACGATAATGCTTTTTCGGGTCGCGTATGGTAAAGCCAAACGGCGGCTATGAGCGAGAAACTCAACAAAATGACAGCAACCGTACGTGCAAGCAACACTTTTCTCCCATCCGATGACCAGTTTGGCCACCGTCCAAACACCTTGTTGCCGTAGACTACCAGCCTTCCATCCCCGACAGACAGCCAACCACCCAATTGGGGAAATGATTCTAATCCATGATGGGATGAATGCAAAACCAGACTTCGCTTTCTGAGATCTGGTAGGGCCTAGTATCGGTGGAAATAGGTCGATTTTCTTGGCATCCAGTTGTATGTTGAGATTCGTTGAGATGCAGGAGCCGACCCTCACCTTTGCAGGAAAATCATCATGCTGCGGTTGCTGGGTACCCCGAGAATGGTGTGCGATCGGGTGTCTCGGCGCGAGATTCTTCGGATTGGTGGAGCCGGATGGATGTCGGGCTGTCTTCCCGATCTTCTTGCCGCCTCGTCGATGCCACCCCCTTCAACCGCCAAAGCCAAATCGGTGATCTTCCTGCTCTTGTTTGGAGGCCCCAGTCAACTGGAGACCTTCGACATGAAGCCCGATGCACCAGAGAAGATCCGAGGCCCTTTTCGTCCTATCGCCAGCCGAACACCTGAACTGAGGATTTGCGAACATCTCCCCAAGCTGGCTGCGATCAGCGACAAATATCGCGTCGTCCGCACCATGTCGCATTCCTGGAACGATCACAGCGGCGGCGCCCACTACATCCAGACCGGCCACCGATGGCATGTCCCCATCGGTGCTGGATTCAGCCCCACTCCCAACGACTGGCCCTCGATGGGATCGGTGATCGAACATCAGCAGCAGCACCAGGTCGGCCCCGCGCGGCAGAAGCTCCCCAGCTACATGGTGATCCCCAATTCGCTCGGGCGCCTTCAGGAGCAAGGGCAGTATCCCAGACCGGGAGAACATGCCGGCTGGCTGGGAGCTAGGTACCAGCCTTTGACCACGCGTATCGACAAGCGAGATCTTCAGGACAACCCCTACTGGCGTAATTGCACCGACCAGGAACTTCAGTTCCGCATCCAGGGCATGGCGCCCCAGGATGGCTTGACCATCGATCGATGGCAACAGCGCAGTCAACTTCTCGATCAACTCAATCGTCAGCGACGCGCACTGGAGCAGTTCGATCGCCAGGCCCCGTTGGATGCCCTGCGTCAGCGCGCAATGGATCTGGTGACAAGTTCCGAAGTGCTCCAGGCGCTGGATCTGAGTGGCGAACCGGCTGGGATGCGAGATCTTTACGGCCGCCATCTGTTCGGTCAATCCACGCTGATGGCTAGGCGGCTGGTGGAAGCCGGAGTCCGTTATGTCACAGTTCACTACGACTGTGTCGATGGCTACAGTTGGGATTCACACCAACACAGTGAGGATGTCCGAAAGCACCTGCTGCCCACATTCGATCAATCCCTTTCGGCCCTTCTGATCGACCTCGATCAACGCGGATTGCTCGATGAAACCCTCGTCATCGCAACCGGTGAAATGGGTCGCACACCAACCGCCAACGCACAGTGGGGGCGAGACCACTGGAGCACCCTTTTCTCCGCTGTCTTTGCTGGCGCTGGAATCCCCGGTGGCTCCTGCCTCGGCCGATCCGATGCCGATGCTGCCTATCCGATCGATGATCCTGTCTCTCCGGAAGATCTTGCCGCCACCATCTACCAGGCACTTGGTATCGACCCAAACCTCCGCCTGCTCAATGCCGAAAACCGCCCCACACCAATCGTCGATGGCGGTCGGCCGATCGAGTCGCTTTGGTCCTGAAACTTCTTCCCGATCTTTGCCGATGACTCACCGGGGAGAATCGTAGCCTTATCCATTGCGCCAGCTCGCCCCACCAACTGACCCCTGAAATCAATGAATCAAACTTCCTGCGGTGCCCCCGTATGGATCTACCCTTCCTGCCCCATTTTCCTCCTTTTCCAGCAGCGGACTGCTTGTGGAAAAGCCGGTGGAAAACATTTGCATTCCGCGATTGAATCGCCCATTGCAAGCAGCATATATTGGGCTCCAGTTCGAAGGAAACCTCACCCCTCCTTCGATCCATCCCTCCAGTCGAGGAGTCGACGAGATGAACTATCTCCTGAGTCCCAGAAAGATGTTGTGGATCGTCTGTTGCTGGCTGGTTGCTGGAAGCGGCTGGGTTCATGGTGCCACTCTTTCCAACGGTGATCTGACGGTCCAGTTCCACAACGATGGCTCCCTGAAGGATGTGGCGGTGCAGGGCAAATCCTATTTTCTGCCGGGTGATCCTCCGATCGGCTGGGGATTTCACAGCAGCGAAATGGGCTTTGGCAAGCAGAATGCCAACATGGGCTTCAGCGACTTCTCGACCAGTTCGTCGGGCCTTGCAGGAAGTAGCTTTGTCTGGCAGGGAAGCAACGGAAGCCTATCTGCACAGATAACCTATTCGCTGGTTTCTTCGAGCACTCTTCGGATCGTTACAAGCATTCGCAACGACAGCCTCACCCAGTCCATCGACTACACCTATTTTCATGCGGGCGATCCAGACGTTGGCTTCAGTGACAGCGCCACCTTCGATACCTTCAACGATGTGAATCCCGGCATGGCAGGTGCCACCTTTGGGGCCGACTGGGTTGAGTTCCGTTCGAGCGATCCGCTGGCGGTCTTCAGTTTTCTGGAGTTTGCGATCGATGTGACCCTTCAGGCGCAGTTGGACTATCAGGTTGGCAATCCTTACGACCCCAACGGATCGCTGGAAGATTTCGGGATGATGATCGCCTGGCAGAAGACGCTGGCCCCTGGGGAATCGACTGTTCATTCGTTTGACATCGTCGTTCCCTCGACGGCCGTGGTTCCCGAACCGGCCAGCCTTGCTCTTTGGAGCATGACGCTTGGGTCAGCAGGATATTTCCGACGGCGCCGGCTACCCGCAGAGCGTTGATGCCAAGAAGGCGGTTTGCGATGTTACGCCCAGCATTCTGATAACGGTCGGTTGATATCCTTCTGGGGATTACATCACTTCGGGATACTCCCATACGGACTGATAGACACCCTGCTGTTCAACATGCTCCAGCAGCCGTCCAAAGAAGGGATCGCCAGTCACGGTGGCACTGTCGCCGATCAGCACCAGCAACCTCCTGGCCCTGGTGATGGCGACATTCATTCGGCGCGTGTCGGATAGGAAACCGATTTCCCCCGAGTTATTGCTGCGCACCATGCTGATGAGGATCGCTTCCTTTTCCCGCCCCTGAAATCCATCGACCGTATCGACTTCGATTCCCTGCGATGACAATCGCTGTCGAAGCAATCGGACCTGGGCTGCATAGGGCGCGATGACGGCTAGCGCGTCGGGAGCGTTGCCAGCTTCAACCCATTGTCGGGCCAGCCAGGCAACCAAATCGGCTTCCTTGCGGTTCATCCGGCTTTCTCCGTCCGGCTCCTGCTCCTCCTCCCATCCCGCCCCTGCCGTATCGATCCATCGCAATGGGTTTTCCGTCCAAGCCAGTGGGGTGATCCCGGCCAGATCGTTCAGGGTATGGCTTGCAACTGAGGGGTCCGCCGTGAGGGTGCCGTCATAGAATTCCTTCGACGAAAAACTCATGATCGACTCATGCATCCGGTACTGGATGGTCAATCTTCGCGATGCCTCGGGGCACACATCGCGCACCAGCCTTTCCATCAGGCTGATGGAGAAGCCTTCCTGGGCAGCCGGCTTGGAGAGGACAGTGGGTGGCAGCTGGCAATGGTCACCGGCCAGGACCATCCGTTCCGCGCGAAGCACGCAGGGCCAGCTACCCGGCTCGGTGCTCTGACAGGCTTCATCGATGACAGCCAGATCAAACCACCGATCTCCAAGGACTTCAGGATCGAAGGTGGTGGTGGCGCAGATCACTTCGGCTCGATCGAGAATCGATTCGATGATTTGCCTCTGCAGCAACTTGGCATCCTCGCGCAGCTGCCTTGCCTCGGCACGATGCTGATGCTTCTGCCCCGGCATCGGCCTGCTGCGCGTCCATCGTTCCGCCTTACGCATCGCCCGCTCTGCATCCCGCATCAACTGGTGCACGATCTCGTTGGCAGGATCTTCCTGCGCAAGGGCATCAAGCGTATGTTGCTGAAGGATCGGTGCGACGCGAGCCGGGTGTCCGATGCGGACCGCTTCCAGTCCGTACCCCACCAACTCCTCCAGCAAGTGGTCGACGGCGGTGTTGCTGGGAGCGCAGGCGAGAACCTTCTGTCCCTGCAAAACCGATTGGCGGATCACCTCGACGACAGTGGTCGTCTTTCCGGTACCAGGTGGACCATGGAGGATCGCCAAGTCCCTGGCCATCATGGCGAACTGAACCGCTTCGCGTTGCGATGGATTGCAGTGGGGGGCTATCTCTAGTGGCCGAAGCAATGGATCGAATCGAACGGGCCTCTGGCCCAGAAGCATGTCGCGAAGCTGTGCCGACCGCCCTCGAATCTGCTCGATCTGCCGCAATGCCGCCAGTTGACGGGATCGAGTCACTTCGTCGGCGGAATGATCGAGCCGATATCGTGGAGCCTCAGGCCACTCCTCGCAGGCGACCTGAATCGTTCGCGGATCTTTCTGGCTGACCACCCCGAAACAGCTCGACTCCTCCGAGGGGTCATCCACCGAGAGAATCACTGGCGAGCCGACACGCAGACGCGTCCAGGGCAATTCGGCACCCTTGGTCCGTTTGGCAAAGCGAAGAAGAAAACGTCCTCCCAGCCCCGGCTGACTGTCGACCAATACCAGATCCAGAAGCGTCTCCCCGGTCTTCTCAGCGCGAGCGCTGTTGCGGACTTTCATCCGCTGCGCCAGTCGCTCCCGCTCCGCCTCGCCTTCCATCTCCAGCCAGCTTCGAAGCCTCTGAAAATGCTCCTTCAAATCAAGTTCCATGCCTGGCTGGCAACCCTTCCTGAAACGGCCTCACTTGAAATCGACCCGACAGCATCCCAGATCAAAGCGAGCGCCTGAGGAGCGACCCTTGCCGGCAACCTCTCTGGAAAGCGAATAGATGATCGAACGCCCCTGCCGCTGACTGGCCACCAATCCTCGCAGCCTGAGCACCTTGAGATGATGCGACACGTTTCCGATTTCCTTATCCAGCAAGGCCGACAGATCGGTCACACTCTGGGGTCGCTCGCGCAGCGCCCGCAGGATCATCAGGCGATCAGGATCCGCCATCGCAGAAAGCAATTCAGCGCATTGCTCCGCGTTCTGCTGCTCTTGCATGTCGCATCGACCCCCACAGTTGCTGACAATCCAATGATCGTTAGAATATCACGCTGCTGCAATCCACCCGCTACTGTAAGCGATCGTGCGGCAAAAACCCAGTGCTTGGCTGAAAACCCAGTGCTTGGCTGAAAACCCAGTGCTTGGCTGAAAACCCAGTGCTTGGCTGAAAACCCAGTGCTTGGCTGAAAACCCAGTGCTTGGCTGAAAACCCAGTGCTTGGCTGATAACCCGGCGCAGCCGGAAGTCCATTGCAACCGAAAACCCAAGGGCCATCTGTGCGTGGCACGCCAGCCCAGGGATAGAATCTTCCATAGGAAACACGCGATGTCTTGCGATCCTCGCTTCATCATGGTGGGTGGCTTTCTGGGGGCCGGTAAAACCACCACCATCGCTCGCCTAGCTCGCCACTATCAGGAGCAAGGCAAACGCGTGGCAATCGTCACCAACGATCAAGCCAGCGACCTGGTCGACACGCTGATGCTCCGGTCTCAGGGATACCAGGTGGGGGAAGTCGCTGGATCGTGCTTCTGCTGCAATTTCGACGAACTGACGCGGACCGTCGAAAGGCTGGGAGTCGACCAACTGCCCGAAGTGGTCCTGGCCGAACCGGTCGGTAGCTGCACCGACTTGGTGGCTACGGTCCTCAGGCCCCTCCAGCAGGTCTACCAGCGACCGTTGGAAATCGCCCCTTTCGGCGTCATCATCAAGCCGACCCACGGCAGAAAAATCCTGCAGAACCCAGAGGGTGGTGGATTCTCCCCGCAGGCTGAGTACATCTTCCGAAAACAGCTGGAGGAATCCGATTTCATTCTGATCAATCGCATCGACGAACTTTCGCAGGAGCATGCCGACGCGCTGCGGATATTGATCGAACAGCATTTCCCCGGCCGCCCCATCCTTCCTCTTTCCGCCCGGACCGGCCAGGGCTTTCCGCAATTGATGGAACTGCTCAGCCAGCCTCGCACCCAGCGGGACGATACCATGGAACTCGATTACGATCTCTATGCCGAAGGGGAATCCCATCTGGGGTGGCTCAATTGCCAGCTGGAAGCGCAGTTTCCTGCACCACTCGATATCGACACCTGGCTGATCGGGCTCCTGGATACAATCGCCACAGCGTGCCGGCAGCAGGATGCCCCAATCGCTCACCTGAAAGCAATCGCCATGGGGGAAGGTATCCACTCGGTAGCCAACGTCATCGATAAGGATCACCCCGCGCAACTGTCGCTTGCAAGTCAGCGCTCGACTGGGGTAATTTCGTTGGTGATCAATGCCCGCGTCGCGATCGCTCCCGATGCCCTCACCAAGATCGTCCAAACCGCCCTGCACAACGCCGCTTCGCCGGGGACCAAGATCGATCGACAGCAGTGGCAGAGCTTTCGCCCCGGCCGTCCGGTACCGACGCACCGAATCACCTGAGACGAATCACTCATCGGTAACTCCTGCTCCTCCTACTCGTACTCCTACTCGTGCCGCAAGTGAACGTTTGGTTGCGGTCTGATGGCGGTTGAATCGATTTGGTCGGAACGCATGGTCAGCGATCCCGCATCGCTCCCCCCCATGATCTCTCTCGACTCTCTTCTGCCTCGCAGACCCGGCGGGCGTCGGCAGTTGGAAATCAACCGATCTCATTCCTGCGACCAGCACATCCAATTCGGTGCATCGGGATGAAAGAAGCAATTGAGCGGTATCTGCCGATGAAACGTTCTCCACCGGATCGCCGAATAGGGGTTCGGCCATGGCCAACTTTTCGCACCATTGGCCCTGCTATGATGGAGTGGTGGTGTATCGAGAGCCACTAGGGCATCGGCTTACCAAGGCTCTCGATGGCCAACTGTAGATGAAGCTTTTCCAACTTCCGCTCTGGAGGCCTCCTGATGATGCGCCTGGTGCTCCCGATCGTCCTCGGCTGCCTGATGCTGACAAGTTCGCCTTTTCTTACCGCGCAGGAAAATGCCTCCACTGCGGCGCGCCGACTTTTCAATGGCGTCGATCTGACTGGCTGGGTTCGCGTCAATACGCCCGAAGAGACATGGAGCGTCCAGGACGGCATGCTGGTCTGCTCGGGCAAACCGATTGGAGAGCTTCGCACCGACCGGATGTATCAGAATTTTATTCTGGACGTGGAATGGAGGCATCTGGTTGCTGGAGGAAACGCAGGAATCTTCCTGTGGGCCGACGACATCACAGCCCGCGGCCAGCCATTCCATCGCGGCATCGAGGTGCAGGTGCTGGAACATGCTTATGGGAACACCGACAGCTACACCACCCATGGTGATATCTTCCCGATCCATGGAGCCAAGATGGTGCCGCGCAACGGACGCGGTGGCGATCGCGCGTTCCCGACAGAGAGTCGAGCTCTTCCAAGCCCTCAGTGGAACCACTACCGCATCACCTGCCGGGATGGATCGGTGGCGCTGGAGGTCAATGGCAAGGAAGTCACCCGTGGCGACCAGTGCTCGCCCCGCAAAGGCTACATCTGCCTGGAGTCGGAAGGTGGGGTGGTGCACTACCGCAATCTGACGATCCAGGAGCTTCCCGATACGCCGGTCGAACCGCAGATGGTGGCGATCGCCGATCGCGGCTTTCAGTCCCTCTACTCAGGACTCGACCTGCGAGGCTGGAAGCAGGCGGTCGGCTCCGGTCTATGGAAGCCAAGCGACTGGGTGCTACGGTTCGAGGGTCAGTCGGATCAGAGCGAATCGCTGGTCAGCGAGCAGCGGTTTGGGCCGGGGAGGTGGATCTGCGACTTCCAACTGCCCGATGCCGCCGCGCAATTGCGATGGCAGTGGGGTGACGACGAATCCCCCATCTTCCGAATCGCCTCCGACCTTCCCGAAGTCACGGCCGCTTCGGTGAAACCAGGATCCTGGAACCGGCTGGAAGTAGCAGCCAGCGACCAGCAGATCGTCGCCTGGATCAACGGCAAGGAAGTCCTTCGGCAACCTGCCAAGATCGATCGCCCCATCCCCTGGAAGCTTCTGCCTCGCGGCAAGGTATCGCTGGCCAACCTCTACTACACCGATCGCACCGGATCGCTCGATACTCCCGGCGGCCGCTGATCCACCGGTCCAGGAAGTTTCAGACGGGAAGGAACTGACTGAGAAACCGGAAGCTCTGCTCCAGCGCCGCGATGCGGTCTTCCAGCGATCCCTCGTAGGCTCGATCCTCGACTTCGACACAGACCGGTCCTCGGTACCCACTTTCCAGGAGAACCGAGAAGAACTGGCCCCAGTCGATATCGCCCAACCCCGGCAGCTTGGGGCTGTGGTATTCCAGCGGATGAGCCAGAATTCCTACTTCGTTCAGCCGTCTGCGATCGACTCGCACATCCTTGGCATGCACATGGAAGATACGCTCCTTGAAGTCGTCCATCGGCCGCAGGTAGTCCATCTGCTGCCAGACCATATGGGAGGGATCGTAGTTAAGCCCCAGAGAGGAACTCTTCAGAGCTTCGAACAGCTTGCGCCAGATCGTAGGGGATACGGCTAGGTTTTTTCCGCCAGGCCACTCATCCGCAGTGAACGACATCGGGCAGTTTTCAATTCCAATCTTCACCCCCAGAGACTCTGCCTTGGCCACCAGGGGCCTCCATACTTCGACCATCCTAGGCCAATTGTCTGCTACGCTTTTCGTCCAATCTCGACCGATGAAGGTGTTGACCTTCCCCAGCCCCAGTTTGGAGGCAGCATCGATCACCTTCCCCAGATGTTCGATCGCTTTAGTCGATTCCTGAGGATCGGGCGACAAGCAATTGGGATAGTAGCCCAGGGCGCTGATCGCCACCTTGGTGTCCGCCTGCAGTCGCTGCACCTGGTGCATCTCCACCGCATCCAGTCGATCGACATCCAGGTGCGTCACCCCCGCATACCGGCGATCCGCCTTGCTGGGAGGCCAGCACATCACCTCAACACACCGGTATCCGATCCTGGCGGCCAGGGAGAGCACCTCTTCCAACGAAAGTTCCGGAACAATCGCCGATGCAAATCCCAGCGCAATCATTGGAATCTCCCAAAGTGGCATTCATTCCGCCGCGTCGATCAAGCGATCAACTCGTTCACCACCCGACACGGTTCAACCCCCGTCAGCTTGGCATCCAGCCCCTGTACTTTGACGGTCAGTCGCATGTGATCGATTCCCATCAGATGGAGTAGCGTGGCATGGATATCGTGCACCGAGACGCGGTTCTCCACGGCGTGGTAGCCAAATTCGTCGGTCGATCCGTAGGAAAATCCTGGCTTGAAACCACCTCCGGCAAACCACATCGTGAAACCGGCTAGGTGATGGTCGCGACCATCTCCCTGAGCCATCGGGGTTCGACCAAATTCCGATCCGAACACGATGATCGTATCCTTCAGCATGTCCCGCTCTCGAAGGTCCTGGATCAGTGCTGCCGCACCGCGGTCGACTTCTTCCGCCGTTCCCGCTACATGCGCCTTGACCGCGCCATGATGATCCCAATCGCGATGATACAGCTGGATGAAGCGCACCCCACGCTCGGCCATCCGCCGCGCCAACAGGCAGTTGGAGGCGAACGATCCATCCCCACCCTTGGTTCCATAACGTTCCAGAACATGCGCCGGCTCGTCGCTCAAATCCATCAGTCCAGGGACGCTCGACTGCATCTTGAAGGCCAGTTCGTACTGGCTGATGCGAGTTTCAATCTCAGGGTCAGCAATCTGCTGCTGGCTGAGTCGATTCAGCTGAGCTGCCGCATCGACGACATCCCGCTGCCGCTCCAAATCGACGCCATCAGGGCTGCGGACATAGAGCACCGGATCCCCAACACTACGAAACTCGACACCCTGATATCGACCAGGAAGAAATCCGGAATGCCACTGCCGCGCGGCGATCGGCTGCCGCTGTCCGTACTTGCCCGTCGACACCATCACCACGAAACCAGGAAGATTTTCCGATTCGGCTCCTATCCCATACAGCAGCCAACTGCCCATCGCAGGACGTCCTGCGATCATCGATCCGGTGTTCATGAAGGTATGGGCGGGATCGTGGTTGATCGCATCGGTATGAAGCGAACGCACCATGCACATTTCATCAGCGCAGTGCTGCCCCAGCAGCGGCCAGATCTCGCTGAACTCCTGACCTGAGTTGCCCCACTTCTTGAAAGGATGTTGAGGGGCAAAGCAGTTGAGCTTCTGTCCCTGAAGCTGCGCGATCTGCTGCCCTTTGGTGACCGATTCGGGCATCGCCTGGCCATGCAATTCCGCCAGCTTTGGTTTGTAATCGAACGTATCCAGGTGGCTCATTCCACCCGCCATATAAAGCCAAATGATCCGCTTGGCGCGGGGAGCCAGATGGAATGGCTGGATGATTCCGCGACTAATCGCATCGGCAGGCGCCGAAGCCCGCAGCCCTTCCAACTGCCCCAGCGCCATGGCACCCAGACTGAGTCCACTCGAGGCAAGAAAGCTGCGTCGACCAATCGCTGGAGGAAGCAAGGGTAGCTGCATGGCACCACTCCTGGAAAGACCCGACGGTTTCACAAAGACCCTTCCATCATAACAGCATGCCGATGGACTTTCTTCCCGGGCTTACCCCCCGCTAGTCACCTCGCCCGTACCCAGCGCCGCAATGGCCAGCTGGTCCAGTGAGGTGATCTCAGAAAAAGTTACCCGCCAGATAGCCTGACTCGTGGAAATGCTGCATCGCTTCCAGACAGGGAACCATCAACCTGAGAGCAGACCCAGGCCAATCGGTCCTGGTCTGCTCCGTTGTCAATTCCGAAACGATGCAACTACCGGTCAGAGCCAGGGGTGGTGACCGTACTACGGGTTGCCGGGCAGGTTGAACTGGCCAGGGCGGAAGGCACCTGGATCGCTACCGGGAGTGGCAGCACCCTTTGGCTGAATGAGCTCATCCAGCTGGGCCCTCAGCCGCTTGTATTCCTTGTCATTGATCACATAGAACCAATCGGCAAAACGTGCATTCAGTTCGGCTACCTTCTTCCTTGCCGACTCCAAACGCTCGTTCCGGTCATCGATCAAGCGCTGGTTCTCCTTGGAGATTTTCTCCCGAGCCAGTTCCAGCCGTTCTTTCTTCTCTGAATCGGTCAGCGGCACATCCGCAGCAGGGGCCTCTTGGGGTGCCGCAGGATCCTGTTGGCTGGCGGCTGGCTGATCGACCTGGCCACCGGGAGCTTCGGCCGTCCCTTCCCCTGGAGGCTGGTAGCTGACCAACCTAAGGGACGTGCGCCTCTTGGCGGCCTGACCATCGTCCTTTGCTGGCGGCTGGTCAGGTGCGGGGGGCTGCTCCGTTCCTTCGCCTGCTTCCGGCTGGGGCTGATCGGCTGGCGCTGGATCCTTGGCGGCAGCGGGCGGTGCCCCGCCATCTTCCGCGGATGGCTCCTCGCCGGCTACGGGTTCCGGAGTCGATTCCGGGGTGCTTGCGGGTGCCTCCGGAACGGCTGGTGTTTCAGCCGGTGCGCCTTCGGCGGGTGCCGAAATCTGGGGACCTGCGGCAGCTGCCTTCTGTCTGGCCTCCATCTCCAACCACTGCTCATAGGTCTCTGGTATCTGTTGCAGCTGGGGGCTAGGGAACTTCGATTCATCCAGCTTGGCAGTCACCAGCATGTAGCGATCGAGCGCCAGAGAATTCGACTCTGGTGCCTCGTCCTTCGCTGGCTCTTGGTCGCTGGCCTGTGCCTCGCGGGAATTTCCGAAACGGATCAGGTACTGCACGCCATCGCGGAGTCCTACCAGCAGTTCACCACTGGAGGCATAGATTTCCGATCCGCCGTCTTTGCCCTTCTGGGGCACGAAGCCTTTTCGGACCAGCGCCAGGACCGATTCCTTGTCGTCCAGCAAGGAAGATTCCACCTTGAGATCGGACGCCAACCCCTTGGGCTTCCGCTGCACATCGACCAGCTTGAGGCTATCGAGCGCGTTTTTCATTTCATTCAGTTTGGTGCTGTTGAGCTGTTCGTTTTCGCCGATGACCCGCGGCGCATCATTTCCTCCCTGATAGGAAACGATGCGGTCTGCTGACCACTTTCCATCGACGGTGTTGAAGGAAAGGTCAGCATCGTAATTGGGGCTTAGCACCTGGCTCCCGTCTTGCGACGGAAGGATCGAATAATCGCGAATCCCGATGGTCTGGATGTCATTGCTGCTAAGCTTCAGCAGATCCGATTCGATCCAGCGGGAGAAATCGGTCGACAGCGGATCGGTGTTGATAGCAACCGCGTAGATTGGATCCTGCCCGGGGATGCGCACGAACCGTTGCCCCGGCTTGTCTTTGACCGGCTTACCAACCAGCAGATTGACCAGATTATCCCCTTTTTCGTCCTGCAGGCGCACCAGCAAGCCGACTCCCTGATCCCCCGCCTGCAACTTCTCCAGGTCAGGTTCCACCACGCCAAATAGCGCATGCTCGTCCCGCCGCTCACTGACCACCTGAAGAACCTTCAGGTTGATGAAGGTATTCGCCGCTTCGCTCATCTGCGCCGCTGCGTCGGCGGGGTAACCGAAGTGGGAAGGGATCGTCCAGACCCCCGAATCCCGATCACGAGTCACCTCGAAGTCGGAAACTTTGCCCAGTTCCTCGTTGACTTTGACGATCTTCAACGTCGAAGCGGCCAGGGGATCGTACTTATCAAAAAGATCCTTGCCGACAATTCCCTCGGTGGGACTTCGTCCGTTGTCGGCGGTGCGAGGTGCGGTCCACCAAGCACCCAGTCCCAGCACGGCAGCCACGCCGGCAAAGATGGCAGTTTTCGTCGATTCGTTCACTTGCCTTGACTCCCACGAAATGGATCTTTTGGGAGGTGCCGACCAGGCGGCGCCTCGTTGGATGGTTGGATCTTCCGCGCCGATCGCTCAGCGCAGCCGTGTCTTGGAAATTCCTTCTCGCTCTTTCAGCCGTCGGGAAACAAAGACGATGATGCCGACCAGGAGTGGAGGAATAGGAGGCAGGAAGACCGCCAGCATCTTGTAGCGGTTCTGAATACCGCGAATCTGGAGGTCTGCCTCTCGTCGAGCATCCCCGATCTTCTTGTCGCGGTCCCGCTCCATCTGTTCCACCTTGACCGCCAGCTTGCGATTGAGCTGATCTTGCTTGAGTCTTAGCTGGGTGAGGGCGTCGAGCAGTTCCCGTTGCTTGCCCGGATCGGTTGCCCCCTGCTTTTGCAGTTTCTGAACACGTTCCTGAAAGTCGGTCACTGCCTTGGTCACCTCGGCCTCCGCCTCGCCGCGCGCCTGATCGAATTCCGATCGGAATTTTTCGCGGTTCTGAGCTTCGGCAAGTCTCGCTTCCTCCGATCTCATCTCCACCAGCCGCAGAGTGCTGTGCTGCGGTTCATGGCGACGGACCGATGCATAGGCGGGGTCCCCGGCCAGGATATCGACACAGTTGAGGACGAACGGAACGTTCTGGAGCCGGAAGTTGAAATCTTCGAACTGATCTGGACGGTTGCGGATATCGACGAAAACCGAGAAGAGGCAGTCGGCATCGGCGACATAGACCACATGAACCGGTTTGCTGCTTCCTTCGGTGACGCCGGCCTGCTCGGTCGGCTGCTTACCTCGAATCAGCGCCGCGATCGTCTGCTCGCCGCGAGCCTCCCCTTCCAGCAAACGGATCCGCTGGGCGCTATCTTCGCCCCGCTGCATCAGCGGATCGAGTTTGTCGAAGGAGATTCTCCCCGCGTTGATTCCGGTCTGAACCAGCGGCAAAAATTCGATATCGTCGCGTCCATCCTCCTTGGCCACCGTCCCCGCGTAGAGGAACAGTAGCTCCCGCAGCCCATTGCTGATCTCGCTAGAGGGCGAGAAAGCAGGCTGATCGCCGGGCGTCTCTTCGCGGATGAACAACCACAGATCGTTCGCCTGATCGAGGTCGGCCAGGATCGGGTAGGGGTTGTAGCGCTGCCAACAGAGATCTGGATGGATGCCATCGATCATCGGGGAGGGGACTCCTTCAATGCGAAGGCCCAGGGTTTTCCAAAGCGGCCGGATATCTCCCTTGGGCTGTGGCGGTTGGCCCCCGAACATGCCCCCCTGCTGCTGCTTTGGTTCCCCCGTTCCCGGGAATCCGAACGTGACCGCCTTGGGGTCCTCGAAAATCGCTGTGGGAATTCCAGACTTGACCGCGTCGATGAAGTTCACCATCTGCTCGGGGGACAGACTGGAGGGCTGCACAGCCAGCAGCACGTCGCACTGTCCGGAGGCGATCGCCGATGCCGGATCGATGTCGACGATTTCATACTGCTTGGATAGCTCGTTGATGATCGCCTGCTTAGGAAGTTGCTGGAAGTTGGCCATGGAAAAGCCGCCAGCCATCTGGGCGTCGGTCTTGAGCACACCGAGCTTTTTCCGGCTGGGCTTGGATACGGTATTGAGCGACCGGATCAGTTCGTATTCGACTGGAACACCCGATCCGAAGAAGGGAACCACCACCTTCTCCAGACCACTGCGGAAGGCCACCCCGAGGATGACGTTCTGGTCGGACATCGTCCCTCGTTCCCGGACTCGTATCCGATTCGGAGTGATTCCATACTGCTCCTCGGCCAGCTTGGCCTCCTCGCTGATCGACTCCAGGTTGTCGTTGATTCGGACTTCCAGAGGTACCTTGTTCGCCTTGGCCACCGACTCGAATTCCTTGAGCATCGAGATCAATTCGTACTTGGTCTTCGAGTAGGCTTCAGGGACTTCGCCCGAAAGATAGGCATCGACCACAATCGGTCGCTCCGGCTTCAGCGTCCGAATCATCTCCCGGGTCGTCGGGGAAATCGAACTGACGCGGCCCACTGTGACGTCCTGGCGCTGGTCGTTGTTGCGAAAGAAGAAACTGCCCAGGACCGCAATGGCCCCCAGCAGCAGGATGCGAGTGAAGTAATGGAGAAACATCGTATTCCCCTCCTTCCCGCCGCTCCAGTGACGCCGTCCAATCAGCACCATGCACAGATACAGACCGACGATCGCCAGAAGGATGAAATAGGCCAGCGAGGAAAGGCTGATGACGCCTCGTCCAAAATCGTCGAATCTTTCGGTGATGCTGAACCCCTTGATCATCCGCGTGATGGCGCGGTTGGGTGCGATCACATCGGACATCGATGCAAAAGCCAGCGGTGCATTGAACAAGGCCCCTAGAATGAACCCGACCGTCAGGTTGTTGGTCAGAAAGGAAGCGATCATGCCGATGGCAATCATCGCCATCCCGATACACCAGTAACCGAGATAATTGGCAAAAAAGAGTCCTGTATCGACATTGCCCAAGGTCAAAAACACCAGCACCAGGAAGGTGGAGATCTGGGAGAAGAGCAGGGATGCGGTGTAAATCGCACCGGCCGAAAGGTACTTCCCGATAACGATGTCGAAATCATCCGCTGGCAACGTCAAAAGTAGTTCGTCCGTCCCTTGACGCCGCTCCTCCGCCCAAATGCTCATCGTGATCGCCGGGATGAAGAAGAGCATGATGATGGGGAACCACTTGTTGAGCTGCCCGAGCGTCGCGAGATTGCTGCTGAAAAATTCATGGGGCCAAAAAGCCGCCATCGACGTCAGCAACACGAACAGGCAAAGGAACACGTAGCCGGTCGGATTGCTGAAGTACCCGAGGAAATTCCGCTTGAGCACCGCAAAGGCTGCACGCTTCCGCCTCGCCAGCAGGTAGATCGGCACGCCGACCACCACCAGGAACATCAAGTCCATTAACAGCAGAGTCGCAAAACTCACCAATCCCAATCCAGGTGACATGATTGCTTATTGTCCTTATCGCTAGTTCGTGATTGATTCGCCAGGAGTCGCACCTAGGGCTGAAGGGAACTGACCCTCACTTGGAGCCCAGCCCCATTCGGCGGTGATCCGCTTCTGATCGTCCCGGGCTTCCCCATAAATCAGGCGCTGGCATGCGTCAGCTTCTTGAACGCGCCGTCGAGGTCTCCCTGCACCTTCTTCAGCTCGTCGACCGAGCCTTCAAAGACCTTGCGGCCTTCATTGATCATGATGACGCGGTCAGCCATCGCCTCCACCTCCTGGAGGATATGCGTCGACAGAAGAATCGTTTTAGTTTCTCGTAGGCGTCGCATCGTCGAACGGACTTCGCGGATCTGGTTCGGATCGAGACCTGCGGTCGGTTCATCGAGAATCAGAACATCCGGTTCGTGCAGCAGAGCCTGCGCCATCCCGACGCGCTGACGAAAACCTTTGGAAAGCTTGCTGATCGCCTTGTGCAACACACTTCCCAGATCGCACAGTTCAATGACCGCCTCGATCCGCTCCCGCTTCCTCGCCGCACTCATCCCCCGCGCATCGGCGAAGAACGTCAGCATGCTCATCGGCGTCATATCAGGATACAGCGGACCGTTTTCGGGAAGATATCCCAAGCAATGAGACCCGGCGATCCGGTCTTTGTACATGTCGTGGCCGGCGATCCTTGCGACCCCTTCGCTGGGGGCAAGGTAGCCGGTCAACATCTTCATCGTAGTGCTTTTTCCCGCCCCGTTGGGGCCCAGAAATGCCACCAGCTCTCCCTCATACACCTTGAAAGAAACATCTCGAGTCGCCGCGAAGGGACCATAAAACTTCGAAAGCCCCTCCGCCTCGATCATCGCTCTGCGATGGGCCGATGTGTCGCCGCTTGCTTGCGTGCTGCGATTCATTTCGTCGCTCTCCTAAGGCATTTCGGTCGCGATAGCGGGCCGGTTCCGGCACGGCACCCGACGGCTAACGCCTGGCCGATTCCCGGCAGGCAGCTCTTTTTCACCGCCACCGTGCCCGCTGAAAGATCCTCGCCATAGTGCTTTTACGCAATCCCCCAGCACCAGGTTCATTCGGTCCCTGAGGCCGTCGGTCGGCCTGGCCAAAACGGGATTCAGGAAATCTCCCCGCCTGCGACCCACTGCAAAATGGCTCCTTACCCCCTCCGCCTAGCCATGCGGTCCGATTGCGGAAGACAGCCGCGAAGGGGGATGGAAAAGCAAATCGATCCCAAGAAGCATTCCAACGGGACAAAGCGGGGGTATTTTCATGCCAGGCGACTTATTGTTCCTTCGTAGCAAGGAGAAGTCTGGAACTCAGGAAACCGTTGTTTCCATCCTCGCACAGCCTCTAAGTATCTAAGTAATAGCGAAAACCATCCCCGACTCGATCCCAGCCATCCCATGCAGATCGATCCCCAAGGGATCTCAGGCAACTCTGCTGGCTGGAAAACGGACCGATCCAGAATGGATGCCATCTGCGGTCTGTCCGCATCGGGTTCCCCTGGATTAGAATGCAGAAGTGTTTGGGACCAGAAACTTGCGGGAGCCGCCTAGGTCCGCGTCAGGCTGCCCAAGAGTGGTTCAAAAGGATTGTCAGTATCAGGAGTTGACCGAACATGTCGTCAGGTGATTCGTTCCAAAATCGCGGGGATGCCCTGGAGAATGAGTTCTTCCGCAAGGTGGACCAGGAGCTTCTGGAACGGCTGCAAAAGCAGGGAGATATCGAATCGCTGCGAGAATGTCTCGGTATTCGCGATGACAAGGTCGCCGCCTCGCTGCTGGCTGCCGGTGTGACGGTTCGCACCGCAACCGCCCTGAGACTGGTTCCCCTGGTAGCCGTCGCCTGGGCCGACGGTCGGATCGAAGCGAGCGAACGGGAGATGGTGCTCAACGCTGCGGAAAAGCACGGCATCACCCCACAAAGTCCAGGGGGACAACTCCTCCGAGGATGGCTCGATCAGAAACCCTCCCTGGAAATGATGGATACCTGGGTCGCCTACGCCGGCCGCTTGGCCGAAAAGCTGACCCCTGAGGAGAGCGCTCACCTGCGCCAGGTGATTGTCGAAGAAATGCAGCAAGTGGCCCAGGCATCCGGTGGCTTCCTGGGATTCGCAGCAGTCTCCTCTGGCGAGAGCAGTATCATCAAGCGGATCGAGGCGGCTCTTTCGCAAACAGCTTAGTAGGATCCCCATGGGAACCGCCCCCGGAACACCTCAGGTTGTCTGGCACCCCCAGACCGTTACCAGAGAAGCGCGCGCCGAACGCAATGGCCATCGAAGCGCTCTTCTGTGGTTTACCGGTCTGAGCGGATCGGGGAAAAGCACGATCGCCAATCTGGTCGAACAACGCCTCCATCAACTCGGCCGACATACCCTCCTTCTCGACGGTGACAATCTTCGGCATGGGCTGTGCAGCACACCAAACCTTCTGGCACAAGAAAGCTACCCTACCTCCTTCTGCGACCGATTCGGGCTTGGATTCTCCCCGGAAGATCGGGAGGAAAACGTACGGAGAGTCGGAGAGACAGCCAGGTTACTGGTGGAGGCAGGGGTGGTGGCGCTGACGGCGCTGGTCAGTCCCTACAGGAAAGATCGAGAGCGGATCCGCAAGCGGATGGAAGCTCTCGGAGGACGCGGGGACTTTGTCGAGATTTTCGTCGATACGCCGCTGGAAGTTTGCATGCAGCGCGACCCCAAGGGGCTTTATCAGCAGGCCCTCGCTGGAAAGATTCCGCACTTCACCGGAGTCTCTGATCCCTACGAACCGCCCGATGCCCCCGAAATCCATCTCGATGGATCGGGCAGCATTCCACCGGAGCACTTGGCCGATCAGGTGGTCGCATTCCTGGAACGCAACGTCTTGCCGCTTCCGCGTTCCTCCTGACAACTTGACGTAGCGGGCGGTCAGTCTGCGTTGACACCCTACCGCCCAGTTGCTATCACCCGCCTCCTGGGAAGGCATCGAAGCCTGTTGGGAGAGGGATGTGGTGCACCATCTTCAAGTTGCCTCAGCAGTCAGCCAGAAACCATGGTGGCAAGCCATGCTGGTGCTGGTACTGGTTTGCGTCTGGGATCTAAGGAACAGCCGCGCCCAACACCCCACCTGGAACGACAGCCTAGGTGGCTCCCAGCAATTCAGTCCAAACTGGCCAGATACCCCGCCATCTGCCGCGCCCCAACTGGGGGCGACGATCCCTGAAGACACGACAAGCCATTTGCTTTTCCCGGAGTCGACGCTTGAGGAACCCGCTGGGAATTCGATCGACCTGGAGCGGCAGATACCCTGGGAGTTCACCCCTCCCTCACCTGACGAACAGGGAGTATCTCTGGAAGGTGAGTCGACTCGCAGCAACACGATCCTTCCGGTCTGGCTTCGGATGGGGGCGCTGGATAGCTATCGCAGCGAGGAGCGATCTCAGGAGGTGTTGCCGGGGGATGGCAATCAATTTGGCTGGTATTCCTGGAATTCGCAGACCTACCTCGACGCCGCTTCCCAATCGGGACTGATCGGTGGCATCAACATCCACTGGCTGTCGGGGCCGGAAGTCGTGCCGTTGCCACCACGACTTTTTGACTTCGTGATCGGCTATCAGAATCGAGTGAAGCTAACCGAATCGCTCCGCGTCGACGCGGCCACCAGCATCGGCATATTCAGCGACTTTGAGGATAGCGCACGGGACGGGGTTCGCTTTCCCAGCCACCTGGTTGGTTTCTACAGCCCCCACAGTTCCAGCGACTGGGTACTTGGAGTCGACTACATCGACAGAGATGACATCAAGCTGCTTCCGGTCTTCGGTTTTTCCTGGCACGATGACGCCTCGGCACCGATCCGTTGGGACCTGATCTTCCCAAGACCACGCATCACCGCTCGGATCTCCGAGCACCGATGGCTCTATGTGGCAGGTCGATACGAAGGAGGAAGCTGGGACATCGAAATGCCCGACGAACGGGACGAGGTGATGACCTACCGAGATATCCGTCTGGTCGTCGGGCTGGACCACGCCAGCGCCGGCCGCATCGATGGCCTGGAAGTGGGATTTGCCTTTGATCGCCAACTCCAACTCCGCCACTCCCAATCCAAGGAGCTGTTCGACGACGCCTTCGTCATCCGGTGGACCACTCTACGGTAGCCGATCACCAGGCGAGGACTCTTTGCGGGCAACCGTACCGCGCCTCTGGCAACAGGATGGAAGGGATCAGCCGCGGCGGGTATTCGAGGTACTTGGGGAGCTATCTTCCCACCTACGATTACCGGTACTCATGGAACTCATAGGTGCCGGCAACGACAAGTCATCAGCTGGTCGACCATTGAGGGTCGGGCGACGATTCCGGCATGCCATGCCCGGAGCCTACCCTCGCGATTCGACTCACCCATTCTCCCACCTTCGCAGCCCCCTCAATCAGATCCAGGCTCCACTGGAATTCACGAGCGGCTCCAGGTTCCAGCTCCACCAGTCGCCCTTGCTGTTGCTCGAATCCTCTGGGATTGGGAAATCCCGTCGCCGGCTCAATCCCCGTCACGTATCCATCTTCCAGGGCGCCGGTATTCTTCCAAAGATTCAGGAAGGGAAGGGTGCGGGTATGGAATCCAACCGCCACCCCCATTTCTCCCTTCGGATCGACCAGCATGGCAGTCGACCATCCCCGATCATCCGCTCGGGCTTTCATCAGATAAACCTGTTCGGCAAACCCAGCGGTCGGCCCCGCATAACGGTTCCAATCGGAAACTCCCTCTGCCGCGCGCTGGTTGCGCGGAACCAGGCGATCGAATGAGGCATGCAGAGTCGATCCTTCTCCCAGCAGCGGAGTTCCAAGGTTGATGTGATAAAGCAACTGCATCGTAGCTGGTGTCGCCTTGAGGTTCAGGACGCGATCGACGCATGTGACACCCTTGCGTCCGATTTCGAAGCGATACCGCACCTCCAGACGGAGTCCCTGGATCAGAAAGCGGACCTCGTCGACCGCCCCCACCACTTCCAAGATCCCTTTCTGCCGATCGATGAGAACCTCCAGGTGATGAGCGGGCAGATTGCCGATCCGACCGTGCAGCGGATAGAGCAGCCGACCGCTGGAATCGTGCTCGGGAGCCCCGTTGCTCTCCAGTCCGCAACGCACCACCAGTTCGTCGAATCCCTCCAGCCATCCCAGTCCGCTTGGATCGTGGACGGGAACCCACTGAGGATGGACTGGTCCCTTCACAGGGCTGGTCCATCCCAGCGGCATCGTCCCAGACTGGCACCGCCAAAGACTCATTCCACGCGTAGCCAGAATCGTTGCTTCCCAGTCTCCGTGACCGACCCTTAGTTGCTGCACTCCACGGCGTTTCCCATCGCCCAGCGTCTCCCACGCGAAGAAGAAACTTCCACCTTCCACCTCGATCGATCGCTCCATGGGGTCCGCCGTGGCTCCCGATTGGCCATCGACCAAAACGGAGCGCGAAAAAAGGTCCCCAGATGTTGCATTGGTCGGTTTGGCCATCGCTGAAGCTCGTCTTTTCCGAAGTCCAATCCCCACATTCTGCCGACGACTTGGTGTCGCAACGGCTCCGTTTCGGCCACAATAACCGACATCTGGTTGGCTTGAAAGCCGACAGCCATCGGAATAAAACTAGTCGATTCCCGCGAACACCTGCGGAATTTGGCATATCCCCACCTGACATCTCTCTGGAAACCACTCCATGACTCCCGTTCGACTTGATGAAGGCATGATCTCCAAAGACAACGTCGCCCGCATTCTGGATCGCGCTCTGGATGCCGGCGAAGGTCTGCTGCGTCTGACCCCCACCTGGGTTCCCCGCAGCTTCCTTCATCCAGGCAAGAGAATCAAACTGCACCCACACGACTGGTATGCGTTCGGCGCCCAGCGCGGTGGGATCGACGAGCGATGGTTTGCCAGTACCACCGAAGCGGCCAACGAAGGGCGTGTCTGGCATGAAGGGCTCAGCTTCTGTCTCTTTGAGAATCAGACGTTTCTGCTCAAGGATGCGGTGGCCGAAGCGGGCAATCGGCTGATCGGCCAATCGATCTTCAGCCGATATCAGAAATGGCCTGTTTACTCCAAGTTCTTCGACAACATGGGTCCTATCCCCCACCACATGCACCAGTCGCAGGAAGATGCAGCTCTTGTGGGACAGGAAGGGAAGCCGGAGAGCTATTACTTCCCTCCTCAGTACAACAACGTCGACAACAACTTCTGCTACACCTTCATGGGAATCGAACCAGGGACCAGCAAGGAGCAGCTGCGGCGGTGCCTGGAGAACTGGAACCGTGGGGATAACGGCATCCTGGATCTCTCGCGAGCCTACCGCCTGCAACGCGGCACCGGTTGGCTGATCCCTCCCGGGGTGCTGCATGCACCAGGCTCTCTATGCACCTACGAACCCCAGTGGGGTAGCGATGTCTTTGCGATGTTCCAATCGATCGTCGAAGGCCGTTACGTCCCCTGGTCGCTGCTGGTCAAGGACATGCCCAAGGAAAAGCATCAGGACCTCGACTTCATCATCGGTCAGCTCGATTGGGAAAAGAACGTCGACACGCACTTCAAGGACCACAACTACCTGGAGCCAATTGTCGATGCAGCGGCCAGCGGCAGCGGATACACAGATCGTTGGATTGTCTACGGCAACATCGACGGCAAGCAACTCTTTTCCGCAAAGGAACTGGCGGTTGAGCCGGGGGCCAAGTGTGTGCTGAAAGACCCTGGTGCCAGTGGATGGATCACGGTGCAGGGCAAGGGGACAATCGGAAAACTGGCTCTCCAGACTCCGGCGATGATCCGCTTTGGTGCCAACACCGAAGATGAAGTCTTCATCTCCCATGAAGCGGCGACGCGCGGCGTGGTGATTGAAAATACGGGAGCCGAGCCGTTGGTTGGCCTCCGGTACTTCGGTCCCGATGTCCATCCCAAGCTTCCCGCCAACGGTGCTTGGAAAAAGAACTGACCGCAATCGATCCGGGTGCTGAATTGTCTCAGCGCCTTCTGGGTGCAATCCAATCCTGGCAGCTATCCTTCACAATGGAGACCTCTTCATGACCTCCCACGCCTCTCCAAAACTCCATAATGCCATGTGGCCTGGTCTGGTTGGAAAAGGCCACGACCCCGGACAGGAACCCCCGATCAGCCTCGAACGGATGCTGGATCTGACCGCGGCGGCTTCCGTGAACGGTCAGAAGTTCGATGGGATCGACTACTTCCTCTTCCATCCCCATACCGACCCGGCCGCCACCGACCAGCAACTGCGCCAGATCGCCGATTTGATCGCGTCCAAAGGGTTCGCTGTCGGCTCGCTGGTGGCCCCGGTCTGGCCCGGCACCGTCGGCGACTCGGCGATGGGCGATCTGCAGGCTCGCCAAAAGTTTCTCGATGCAGTCCGCGTCGCCTGCCGTATCGCCCGAGTCTTCGAGGACCACGGCGTGCGAAAGTACGGTGTCATCCGAATCGACTCGGCCGAGTTCGGGGTGGAGAAGTGGCGCGCCGATGCGAAAGCGAACACGGCACGTATCGCGGAAACGTTTCGGGAAGCTGGAAAGATTGCAGCCGATCAGGGGCAGAGGCTGGCGGCCGAAGGGGAGATCTGCTGGGCCGGTATGCATTCCTGGAAAGACATGCTGGACCTTTTGGAAGAGGTTGGCATGCCCGGCACCGTCGGCTTCCAGGCCGATCTGGCGCACACCTATCTCTACCTGATGGGCTACAACGCTCCTGAACATGCGCTGCTGCAGCCGGGATACAGCGATGCAGAGTTCTGGGATGCCTACGAACAGATGACCGACAAACTGCGCCCCTGGACGATCGATTTCCACGTCGCACAAAACGATGGCCAGGTCCATGGCGCCGGATCGCACGACAAGACAGGCAAACATTGCCCCGCCGATGACCCCAACGGCAAACTCGACATCGTCCGCTGCTCCGGCTACTGGCTGAAGGACGCGGCCAAACGCGGCATTCAGCACATCTGTTGGGATGGTTGCATGTTCCCCAACAAAACGCTGGAAACCGCATCCACCTGGAATACGATCCTCGACACGATGCTGAAAGTTCGACAGGCTCACGGTTGGTAACCCCACCTACCTCTTGTGGCCTAGCCGCTTCCCAAGTGGACCGGGCCATCCTCCCGGTTGCATCAATCTTTTTCAGAACAAAGGTCTTTCCCCAAGATGGCTCAACACACCCCCCTTCGCATCGGCATGGTCGGATACGGTTTCATGGGACGCGCCCACTCCAATGGCTATTCCCAGGCCAATCACTTTTTCCCGCTGAAGTACCAACCTGTGATGCAGGCTGTCTGCGCCCGCAACCCGGACAAGGCAAAGGCTTTCGCCGATCAATGGGGCTACCAGTCGGTCGAAACCGATTGGCGTAAGCTGGTTGAAAGAAAGGATATCGATGCAATCGACATCTGCACGCCGAACAATCTCCACAAGGAGATCGCTCTGGCGGCCGCCGCCAACGGCAAGATGATCCTCTGCGAAAAACCTCTCTCGATGAATGTCGCCGAGGGAGAGGAAATGGTGGCGGCGGTCGAAAAGGCAGGGGTCGCTAACACGGTTTGGTACAACTACCGTCGCGTCCCTGCCGTGACCCTTGCCAAACAGCTGATCGAAGAAGGCAAATTAGGACGTATCTTTCACTACCGCGCCGTCTTCCTGCAGGACTGGACGATCTCGGAAGATGTTCCGCAGGGTGGCACCGCCACCTGGCGATTGGATGCCACCGCCGCCGGTAGCGGGGTCACCGGCGATTTGCTGGCTCACTGCATCGACACCGCCATCTGGCTGAACGGTTCCATCGACTCGGTCTCGGCTGCCACCGAGACGTTCGTCAAGGAACGGATGCATGCGGAGACCGGCAAGAAAGAGAAAGTCGAGATCGATGACGCTGCGGCCTTCCTGGCGCGCTTCCGCAATGGTTCACTGGCCACCTTCGAATCGACTCGTTACGCCCGAGGACACAAGGCGCTCTACACTTTCGAAATCAATGGCGAACACGCGTCGATCAAGTGGGATCTCCACGACCTCCATCGCCTCAGCTACTTCGATCATCGCGACGAAGGCCGCGTTCGTGGCTGGCGCAGCATCCATGTCTCCGACGGCGATCAGCCCTACATGAAGAACTGGTGGGTTCCGGGGCTGCAGATCGGCTACGAACACAGCTTCGTCCACCAGGTTGTCGATTTCCTCAAGAGCCTCGAAACAGGTCAGCCGTGCAGCCCCACCTTCCGAGAAGCACTGGAAACCCAACGCGTCTGCGATGCGGTGCTGGCCAGCGCCCACAGTGGAGCTTGGCACAAGGTCTGATCGCACTCGGCCAACCTACCCGCAATCCGACTCGGAAGAGACCTTTGATCTTCCGAGCCGTTCGATAGTCCGTGGGCAAGCCGTCACGAGATCGAAGGTTCCAGACAGTCTCTATGGCTTAGCACTCGGTTCCTACCTTCCTTTCGAAACTCTTTTGCGCCATCCCCAGGGCAGCAGGCTTGCCGTAGGTAGCGATTTCCTGGGGTCCTGCCGGAGGACCGAACCTTCCAAACTGCTCCGCTCCCCACGATCGCTTCGGCGCGGGGAACCAGCAGAAGGAATCTCCCGCCGCATCAGGCGGCGCTCCCAGCCCCCGTCACCGCTGCCCGTCGCCGCTGTCCCCGACGATCCGCCTCCGGCTCCCCGGAAAGCGGCTTGGCCGACTGCACCGAATCGGTCGTCATGCTTCCCGGAGTTCGAACCAGATTCCACAGAAGCACCAGGCAAAACAATCGACCCAGCGTGGAAATCAGGAAGACCTGATGGTAGATGCCGAAAGCCGCAGCCCCCTTCCACAAAAGCCATCCACCCAGCATCGACCCGCCGCACCAGGCGATCGAATTGGCAAGGTTGAAACGCGTCAGCACGCGGGCTCGGACCGATTGCGGTATCTGGTTGAGGAACACCAGCTGGAATCCCAGTTCGTAGCCAGCCCATAGAATTCCGGAAAGCGCCTGGACGAAGAAGATCCAACGATGGTCGTTCGAAAGGGTCCAGAGCGAAGCCAGAGGCACAACCCCGATGGCCCCTACGACCAGAAGTTTCATTCCTCCCCATCGCTTCGCCAACGCCCCCCAAATCGGAGACGCGATCGCCTTACCACCCAGCGCGGCAGCCACCAGCAAAGTGAATTCCCCATAGCTCAAATGCAGCTGCTTGAGCATGTAGGGGATAAAGAAAGGACCGGAAAACTGGACAAACGCCTGCATCGCGACCAGGAAGAGGATCAGACGCCAAGCCAGCCGCATCGATTCGGGCCGCTCCACGCGATCCAGCAACTTTGGCGAGCCAACTACCTGTCCCTTGCTGCTGCTTTCAATCGGAGCCTGATGCCGCGAAAGAAACAGCACCGACGTCAAACGCGATAGACCTGCCAATGCAAAGAGAACCGCAAACCCCTCCAACTCCCTACCGGCCGCCGCGCTGTACGAAAGGATCGTTCCACCGATCAAAAAGCCAATCATCGTCGCCAGTTGAAGCCATCGTCCGCGCCGGCCAAAGAAACGGCTGCGAATCATCCCGGGCACCAGTTGCGTGATCCAGGCACTCCAGGCCGGCCCACCCGACATCCCAGCGCCCCAGTAGCAGGAGACAACCAGAAACAGCAGCAAAGGATCGATCGATCCGAAAAGGGCAGCTACCAGCAATGGAACGAACATCAACGCCTGCACGGTACAGGCCAGAACCACCCACCGCTGATACGAACCCAATCTCCGAATCGCCCAGGGAGAAATCGTCTGCAGCAAACCACCCAGAAGAATCGGAATGCTGACAATCCAACCCGAGACAACCTCCCCCATTCCAATCGCAAGTGCGAAAGCTGGAATGTAGGTCTCGCCAAGCCCCACCATCAATCCAAAGAAGCCGCCATCGGCGGCGCTGCGAGCCAGATTAGCGCGAAGCACCCGAGCAGGTGCGTTGGCACCCTTCCGTTCTACCACCTCCATCGCCGCAACCTTCGCTTCCGGCTTCCAACTGGGCGGCTCGCCGGAGTGCCGCTGACAGGTCCGCGACCGGTTGGCTGGAAATCCCTTCCGCCCATCCCCGTCGCCGCCAACCCCCCCTTGGTCGAAAGATAGCTCCACGCCCCAGCGAATCAAGAGCAGCTTGGCTGGATTCCCGCTGCCTCCATCCATCGGGAACACCGATCCCAAGACGCTATGGCGTCCTACCTTCCACTGGCCCCGGCTACCGGGTGTTTCTTCCTCCTGTGGACCTCAGGCTGCGAGGTCCGTTGATTTTCGCCTGCACACCCTGGATCGCCGCGGCTCGAGAAGCCCAACTCCTCCCCCAAACGGCTCATCATTCGCATTCACCGGGCATGTTTCCTTTGCTAACTAGCCTTCGGCGAGCGGTGGGCGTCAGCCCACTGTTTCTCTTCCTTGTCCGCTCACGATGCCTGAAACAGGGGACTTATGTCCCCGCTCGCAGAGAGATCACATCAATTGCCGTCTCTAAATTTAGGATCTCTTTATCGGGGTAATGATCAACTACTTCCCACTCAATACTAGTAGACATCCTTCGGCAAGAATCCTTCGGCGAGCGGTGGGCGTCAGCCCACTGTTTCTCTCCCTTGGAACGCGGCTCTGAGCTAGGAAGGGTTGAAAATGGTGACGATGACCATTTCCAACAGGCTGCGAAACGCGCCGTCGACTAGGTATCGATCGATGGAACTACCAATTCAGTCCTGGGAGCTTCCGATCGAAATCATCCTGGAGCGATTGCTGAATTCGACTTCCTTCATGCAATGGCCCTTCGCTGAGACCTCTTCCCATGAAAGATCTAGCCAAAAAGGTAAGCCCGGAGCAAAATTCAGTATGATTCTGCACACTTCCGCCCGCTCACCCTTTGCGATGTCTAGCTCGATCAAGGACTTTCCATGAAATTTCGCGAATTGCCGCTCGCCGGAGCCTACGCCATCGATCTGGAAAAACGGGAAGACGATCGAGGATTCTTCGCTCGATATTTTTGCCAGCGGGAATTTCAGGAACAAGGGCTGGTTCACCAGTGGGTGCAAATCAACAACAGCTACTGCCACCATCGCGGCACCCTGCGAGGCCTACATTACCAGCTCCCTCCCAAAGCCGAAGTCAAGATGGTGCGCTGCATCGCAGGAGCCATCTGGGATGTGATCGTCGATCTTCGAGACGGCTCTTCGACCTTCGGCAAGTGGACGGCGCTGGAGCTGTCATCAGCCAACCGCACCATGATGTATGTCCCACAGGGCTTCGCGCATGGCTTTTTCGCTCTGACCGATGACGCGGAAATCCTCTACTGCGTTTCCGAGTTCTACAGCCCCAGTCACGAACGAACGCTCCACTGGAACGATCCGCTCCATCAGATCGACTGGCCCGGCCAACCTGTGGTCGTTTCCGACAAGGACCAGAACACCCCGTTCTGGAATCCCGCCAGCGATGTTGGAATCGTCCTTCCCTGACCGCCAGCACGGACGGTCCCCAAGACTTCAAACGAACTCCTCGTTCCCGAGCATTCCATGAAACCGATTTTGGTCACTGGCGGCAGCGGATTTATCGGACGTCAGGTTTTGCGATCGCTTCAAACGCAGCCTCAGCCCCTGCGGCTGCTGGTTCGCCCCGGAAAGGATTCGAACCTCTCGATTCGCGAAGGAATCGATGAGGTGATCGAATCGGAGGATCTGTTTGCCGAACCGCTGGATCGGATGCGCCAGATCACCAGCGGCGTCGATACGATCGTCCATGTCGCCTGGTACGCCGAACATGGTATGTACCTGCAGTCGGAGAAGAATCTCGATTGCCTGATCGGCACCTTGCAACTGGCCAAAGCCGCTTCGCTGCAGCAGGTGCGTCGATTCGTTGGCGTGGGGAGCTGTTTCGAATTCCGCTTCGGCCCCGAACCACTCGCACCGGACAGCCCTCTGGCCCCGGAAACACCCTACGCCAGCGCCAAAGTGGCGGCTTACTACGGCCTTCGCCATTGGCTGTCTCTTCACCAGATCTCCTTTGCCTGGTGCCGGCTTTTCTACCTGTTTGGAGAGGGTGAAAACCCCAAACGACTGGTGCCCTATCTGCATCAGCAATTGGCTCTGGGCCATCCGGTCGATCTTACCAGCGGCAACCAGGTCCGCGACTTCATCGATGTCCGCGAAGCAGGCCGGCAGATTGCCCTTATCTCCCTCTCAGACCGCCAGGGACCTCAGAATATCTGCACCGGAAAAGGGATCACCGTTCGGCAACTGGCACTGGATGTCGCACAGCAATATGGCCGCCCGGATCTGCTTCGCTTCGGAGCCCGCCCCGACAACCTCACCGACCCTCCGTTTGTTGTCGGAATCCCTTCCATCCCAACCACCGAGCCGACGACATTCTAATGTGCATTAGAATGTTTTCCGAAGCATAAACGGCTCAATCCCTCACCGATGCGGCAGGTCGCTCACCTTCCTGGCCACCCTCGCACAGAATCAGCCTGGGCCGCTCTCTCCGGTCAAGCGATCATCCACTCAGCCGTTCTCGCAGAATCTCCACGATCCGTTCGGCCGCCTTCCCATCCCATCCCTGGGGTGCCTGTCGGTGGTCGATTTCTCCACGCAACACGCGCTGGTAGGCCTGAGCGATTCGTTCCGGATCGGTGCCGGCAAGCTGATTGGTCCCATCGGTCACCGTCACCGGTCGCTCGGTGTTCTCGCGCAAAGTGATGCAGGGTACCTGCAGAATGGTTGTTTCCTCCTGCACCCCTCCCGAATCGGTGAGCACCACTTTGGCATGGCTGGTGAGCTTCAGAAAATCGAAATACCCCATCGGCTCAGTCAGCCTCAATCGCTCCATCTGACCGATCCGATCGGCCAGCCCGAACCGACCGATCCGCTCGCGCGTCCTGGGATGGACGGGAAATATGACATCCAGATCCTGAGCGATTCTGGCGATCGATTCAACAATCCTTCCGAAGACTGTCGGATCGTCGACATTGGATGGTCGATGCAATGTCACCAGGGCATAGCCCCCGGACTGGATCCCCAACTGTTCGAGTATGGTCGACTCTTCGGAGCGGTTTCGATGGGCAAGCAGCGTATCGATCATGCAGTTGCCGACCAGAAAAATCTTCTTCTGCGCGATCCCTTCGCGCTGCAGGTTTTCCACTCCACTGGGTTCGCTGACAAAAAGGTATTCGGAGACCGAATCGGTGAGGATGCGGTTGATCTCTTCGGGCATCCCGCGGTCCCCGCTTCGCAGCCCCGCTTCGACATGCGCCACCGGGATATGGGACTGGACGGCGGCGTAGGTGCAGGCGATGGTCGAGGTAACATCACCCACCACGACCACCACGTCGGGGCGATGCGTCAGCAGCACCGGTTCGAAGGCCAGCAGGATTCTTCCCATCACGCTGGAAATCGTTCCCGAACCTACCTCCAGATGCGCGTCGGGCCGCGGAATACCCAGTTCCTCAAAGAACCGATCGGACATATTGGGGTCGTAGTGCTGGCCGGTATGCACCAGCAGTGCCTGACAATCGGGCGCCGCGTGGAGAGCCCTCATCAGCGGCGCCACCTTCATGAAGTTTGGCCGGGCTCCGGCGATGACCATCGCTTTCATCGATCCAGTTCTCCCGTCGCCTCAATAACTGCCGGCAGGCTGCCTGGTGCAGTTTGTCCTTCCCTAGGTTCCCGCCGACGCGGCAGGAGCCCCTTCCACTAGCGACTCCATCTGGAGAATCAGCGCATCGGGCAGATACTTCTGCATCATCTGCCGCGTCGTATCGAACATGGTATCGATCCGTTTCTGAGTCGCGAAAGGAATCGGTGGTCGATCGGTCGCCAGCACCTTGCGCTGCACCGACTCCAGCGTCTTGGCCAGTCGATCGTAGGTCGCCACCCGCTTGAGTTCATCCAGCAGCTTGCGGGCCTCCTCCCCTTTGCCTTCCTTGACCCGCGCCTGAATGCGCATGGCCAGCATCTGCCGCCTGGCGACCGCGTCGACGATTTCACCCTGAAGACCTCTCAGGAACGACTCCGCTTCAAGCCTCCGCGAATCATCCGGAAGCTCCGCGACTTCCTTTTCGTTCAAACCGACAAGAATCGGCAAGCGGGCCAGCACAGTCTCTCCGTTGCGAACATAGTAGAGAAACAGCGGAGCGCGCAACTGAACTTTTTCCTTCGGCACAGCCGCTGGCGGAACAGGTGCGGCGGCGGCCGCTGGAGGGGTGGCTGAGGCGGCGGGTGCTGCCGCAGCATCACCCGCTACCGGAGGCGCAGACGGCGCTTCTGCGGGAGATTGGGACGATGGCTGGCCGGGTGGTGAAGCAGTTGCCCCTTCGCCCGCAGGTGCGGGCTGGTCAGGGGCCGAGACAGGCTGCACAGCGGCTACCGATGCGCCGTCTGCCGTGGTCGCCTCCGGCTTCTTGGCGTCGTAGAGCGCCACACCCGGCTCCCGTGGATCGATCGTGAAAATGCCCCGCCAATCGCTTCTCCCCTGCATGTCGAGATTCGTGTCCCCGGGAGATCGTTGGTAGACCGCCAGTCCCACCGCCGGCGACTGCGACTCACCACGAAGCTTCAGTTCCAACTGCGTCCGATCGTGCGTCGGCCTCACCCGGAGCGCCACACGTTGCGTTCGTTTGTTCTGCCTTCCCTGGAGCGCTCCGCGAATCCCGGAAAAGATCGCGCCACTCTGCCGGATGGCATCGCCCTGGGTCACGGCGATGTAGGTCCAGGGAATCTCCTGCAGCAATGTCGGCGTCCCGAATCGATCATTGCGGCGCAGCATAGGGATCAGTACGTCCCCAAGATAGATCTTCGCCGGATGCTCTTCCGCAACGATCAATCCAGCCGCGCGTACCCGCATCTGGACCGACTTGGCATCCGACTGTTCGATTCGAGTCACAGGGCAGAAGGCTTCACCGGCGCCATAACCAATCAGTCGCGGCAGGCTTTCCCAATGGCTACACTCCAGCGTGATCCTCGGTCCAAACTTGCGCATCGGACAGTCGAACTCCCGGATCTGGCATTCCAGCAGATCCGCCTTCCTCTGCACCACCACCATCATGATCTTATCCATCGACCGGACCAGCGAATCGACCTGCCACGGCAGTCGCACGAAAACGGGTCTAGCAAATTCCTTGAGCCCTTCGGCATCGACTTGAGGAATCATCGCGGCGGCATGGGTGCCGTCGGCCACCCCCTTCAGAAGCTCTTCGAGCGTCTTGGCCTTACCCGCCAGTTTGCCGGCAAGCAACTTCCAAGTTGCCTCCTCCTCGAATCGCTTCAATTCACCAAGCACCTGCTGCTGCACCGAATCGACCATCGCCACTTGATCGATTTTTTCCAAAACGGCATCAAGTGTCCGAATCGTCTTGGCCTCCGGATGGTCCTTGCGAACCACGATCACCATCTCACCGGCCATCAGATCGTCGTAGTTGATAGACTCCAGATCTCGCTGCATGCGAACTCGCAGAAGCCCCGGCGCTTCGGTCGACTGCTGATTCCAGGTTGGTCCGAAGACCAGGTCCATCTGCTGATCGATCGTGCGGTACAGCTCCTGCCTCACCTGGTCGCTCACCGGGATCGCTGGATCGATACTCACCCAGGTCGTCACGCGGTAGGGATCGTACTCCCAGACCCCCTGGGCCCACACGTTCGCACCCGCCCAGAAGACCAGGGCTCCTATCGATGCAACCAGCAGCATCACGCGACTACCCAGCACTGGCCATCGACCTGGCTGCGCTGGCCATCGACCTGGCTGCGCTGGCCATCGACCTGGCTGCGCTGGCCATCGATCTGGCTGGGCAGAACCTTCAATTACTGTATGCGTATGCGCCATTTTTCCATGTCCTGATAGAGGCTCATCGGCCGTTTGGCCGTGCCGCTGACCTCCGAACGAAATGCCGAGGTGTCGGTGATCTGCCAGAGCGGAAGAACTGGCAGATGATCGTCGATGAGCGAATGAAGATCCTGCAGGACTCGACGTACTTCTGCCCAGTTCTTCGCGAATCGCAGCTGCCCCAGCGCCTGCACGATATAGGGATCGTTAGTCGCAGCGACTCCATCAGCCCCCATCAGCCGCTCGGCATCGGTCGCCGGCTCCCACATCGCCGCCGAAACATAGAGCAGGTCGACCTGATCGGCCCCCGCATTGGATTGCCCCTTGGGAAGCACCACCAGCGTGGCGGGGATATCGAGAATCTTCCATTGCTGAACGAATGCCTCGCCCGCGATCCTCGCCGCTTCGTAATCTGGAACCCCCAAACGAATCGGCTCCAGCTTCGGTTCCGGCTCCTTCTTCTTGGCCGCAAGCTTCTTCAACTTCTCGGTCGTAAGTAGGATCAGCAGCTTGGCCAGTCGCGGATCGTAAGCCACCGGTTCAATCGACACGTTGTAGGCATAAGAGAGAGGGTCGGAATCGGACTTCCCGAGTGGAAAGGGGCCGCTGATCAAGCGGCTGTCGGCACTTGTCTCTCCTCCAAGTATCTCGCCCGAGAGGATCGCTTCTCGATTGATTCCATACAGCAGTGCCCTTCGAAAATCGGCCTCCTGCAGAAAGCGATGGTCGCTCTTGGGAACCAGCATGTGGCTGGTCGGCAGCGCGTAGGGTTCCACGCGAATTCCCTTGATGCCAGCCAGCAGCTTTGCGTCGGCCGGATACAGCTGGTCGATCGCTTCGATCTCCCCACGCACCAGATCCGACACCGCCCTTCGAGGATCGCTATAGAACCGCTCCACAATCTCCACCGGCTGGCCCGCCGTCGGCGGTTGGTCTTCATCCCAGAGAAAGGAATTGGCATCGCCGTCAGAAGGAGCAATCCGGTAGGAACCTACTTTCTTCACAGCTCCTTCCCCATACATCTCCGGCAGCTGCCATTGCATCAGCGCATGAGGCAGCACGTGCGGGCTGCGAAGCTGCACCAGCAATCGATCCTCTCCCTCCTGGGAGATCTGATCGAAGATGGCGGCCCAGCTAGGACGGTAGTCGGGGGACTGCGGCCTGGCGCGCCGCAGCAACCACTGGCTGACCTCCAGCATCTTGGGACCTTTGCCCACAGGCTCCCGAAACTTCAGCTCCAACTGCTTCCGATCATCGCTCTGACTAAACGTTCCTAGCGTGAACCGGTAGTCTCCCCCTTCGGGACCGGTATTTCGAAACTCAAAAAGAGGCTGACTGACCAGCATCCCGCTGCGACGACCCGCCCAATCGCTGATCGATGTGGGGTCCGGCTTGTCACTCCTCTGGAAAACTCCGACCCGGATCATCGGATAGGCAGAAACCAACTCCTGATAAAACGGCTTGGCGCCCGGCAGATCGGGATAGGTCGCCAACATTTTGCTGGCCAGCACCCGTGCCTCGCGGAGCTTCCCCTCTCCCTTCATCTTCTCGGCCTGCTGCTTCAGCTCAGTGGCCTGCTGGCGGAAGTGACTATCCCACTTGGTCACCACCTCCAGTGGTGGATCCTTGTAGTCCCTGGCCAATCGCTTCAGCAGAATATCTGCCGATCGTTCATCTCCACTCTTCTGGAACCCATCGATCATCATTTCCGCGACTGCGGAGATGCGTTGCAGGGTCGCTTCATTTCGCGAAGCGGGATAAGTCCGGTACAGCTCCTCCAGCACGGCCAGCCCATGAGCCTTGTCCTGTCGATTGACCATATCCTCGGCACTGCCCGTCAGAAACGATTCCTGCAACTGGGCCAGACCCGCCGTGTTCGGATGGTTCTCGATCAGATAATTCAAATGCTCGAACGCCGAAGCATAGTCCTTCACCTGCATCAGTCGCTTGGCTTCCTGCAGCACCAGTTCTTCGTAGAGCTGAATCTTTGCGACATCCTTCCAATTCACCTCGTACTTGCGATCCGGGTGAATGGTCATTGAGACAATCAGCTTTTCGGTCGGGTCGGGAGCGGAGGGAACCTTGCGATTGGGGAAATCAAGCGGCAGGACACGGACGATGTCGCCACCCGCTTCGGCTGTCACCGTGATCAGATCAAACGGCCGCTCATTCATGATCGACTCATCGACCTCGACCGCTCCCGTCTTTCCAACCCTTCCCCCGACGCCATCACCCTCTTCCTCCTGCCATCCAGCAGCTCGGGGAATGGGGGCCAGCGACAGCAGCAATGCTACCCAAGCGACTTTCCAGGCGGAAAGTTCACAGAACGAAAGAGCTCGGCGGAGTTGCATCATGAACCACCTCCGGGGAGCTGATCGGATGGCACTTCGATCACCACCCCCTGATCGCCAGGCACCAGGAGACGACCACCTGACACAGCAGGGGCATAGCTCAGCGGTTCACCGATCTCCACGGGAGGCACCAGGGAGCCATCGGAATCTTTGACGCCATAGAGTCGACCAGCAGCCGAGGAGATCCACCACAGTCCACCCTGAGCCACAGGGGGACCAACCAGCGAGGCGTTGGGTAGCGGCGTCGACCATCGGCGAGCTCCCGCTTCATCGACCGCCACAAGCCCCTCTCCATCGGTCCAGACCACAAGTCCACCCGGAATTGCATAAGGTCCCCATGCGACTCGACCCGTCAACTGCAGGCTTGGCCCCTT
>JBIINB010000234.1:0-4319 GCA_044337705.1 Pirellulaceae bacterium
TCCGGCCCTTAGGGCCAACGGGCTGCAGAAATTGGAATGCGGATCAGAGCCTGCGGATCGGCCAGCATTGGGTAGCCAACCTCTGCCCATCGGCACTCCAATTTGCTTTGCCAAACTGCCTTCAGGTGCCGCTCCCCTTCGGCAACAATTCCAGTTGCTCGATCGTCGGCAGACACGTTCTCACCAGACACCAGGGTGACTGTGGCGTCGGAACCACCTTCAGAAGGCTCTCCATCGACGCACTGGCCGGCGCGATGGAGCGGAGCGAGGGGATCAGGTCTTGCGGATTCGTCCCTGCGGGCAGCGATACGAGATAGACCTGGCTGTCCAAACGCCTCGTTTCCGGAATGGTCAGGTACAACAATCCAGGCTCCACCACCACCAACTCCAGCGCCAGCCTTTCCCGATACTTTTTGAAAACCTGTGGAACAGTTCGATTCCGCAGGACGACTGTCTCGGACGACTTGGGGGTGACCCCATGCGAAACCAATCCCTTCCAGTCGATCACCAGATCGATGTCACACTCCCTGGCCGCTCGCTGCAATGCATGCACCCACGGACGATCCTGCGGCGATGCACTGCTGGCCGTCGCCTGAAGCCACTTGGTCGAGCCTCCCCAGGGGTACCCCGCCTCCAATTGGTGATCCGCCCACTTCCACTGTGGAGGCTTTCCAAGTGCCGTGCGAATTCGATCTAGAGTCAGGCTGAGCGATAGCTTGGCAGAACTGGGTGCCTTTGGATCCCAGACGACCTCTCCTTCCACCAAACGACACCAACCATCTAGCTCAGGCACCACCTCAACAATGGCTTCCCACCACGCCTGCTGAGCATCGATGTCTCCAAGATCGTCGATCTTCCAGCGCTGATCGATTCGCTTACCGATCGTCTCGGGGCTTGGCGTGACGAGGGGAAGCTGTCCGTCGCTGAGGATCAACTGCAAGCCCGAGGTCGCCACCAATTGGCTCACCGCTTCAGATACCTTCAGCTCTTGATACTTCCCGGCAACGGGAGTCGTGGGAGACACTCCGCATCGAAGCAACATGGGCAGGTCCAACTGGATCCCCACACCAGTCAATTGGGAAAAGATCCCCAACGCTTCATGCAACGGCATCTTCGGAATATCCAACTCCCCTAACGTCCAATCCAATTGCTTGACGACGTCTCCCAATTCCGCCGCAGGAGGATGGACGTAGCTGTCCATTCGGATCTTTTGTGGAGGGGCAGGGAGGGCGGGAGATGGTTCGGCACTCAGGATGGCATCGGACATCTGCGAACCCGCCGAGAGGCCTCCTCCTGGCAAAAATGTCCGGAATACTTCAGGCAGAATTACCTCCTCATCGCTTTTCTTTGGCTCCTCCTGCAAGCCACCGTCGGCTCCTGCATCCGACGCAGCGTCAGCAGGCTCCTTCTTGCCCCCCGCCTCTGGCGCAGACTCCGTTGGATTCGCCTCCGCTCCCTCGGGCGGCTCCTGCTTCCCCTTGTCCGAATCCCCAGCGGGCAGCATCCATGGGGCGGGATTTTGTGGCTCGACCACCTTGGGCTGGAAAATGCTGGGATCCGGGGTCGGAGCTTCGGCGGTGGTTGCCTTAGGATTCGGTTTCACTTCTCCCTGTGGTTCCCGTGGCTCGACAATAGCAGTTTGCGGGCCTCCGACCGGTGGAGGTGCCACCGCGACCACGTCCTTGTTCTGTTGATTCTGGAAGAGTCTCACAAATCCAACAAATCCCGCTCCCGCTGCCAACAGTCCAAGGAGCCCCAGAGTGATCGCCTGAAGCCATCGTCGCGAGCTATTGAGTCCATCGGCAGGCCAGCTCTGCGGCATCTCTAGTGGGGCCACTTGAGACGCAGGATCGACAGCCCGATCTTCGGCTGGTTGGCGTTTGGTCTGCGAAGCCGGAGTCGGAGTGGCCGATGGCGGGGAAGGTACGGCAGGCGAAGGATCGTTGCGGAAGCCACGTTTTCCGGCCGACTGAGGAGATGTCGATTCAGCTTTCGGATGGAGTGAAGCCCCTTCCAGCGTCTCATCTGCCCCCCTGGTGATCGCCTCGGAATCCAACACCTCCCCTCCAGGCGGCCGGACGAAAACTCGCCGTGGATCGATCACTTCGACCGGTTGACTGCAACGGGGGCACGCGATCGTTCTTCCGAGCAGACTCTCCTTGGCTACCCGCAGCTTTCCTTGACAGGAAGGGCAAACAATTTGAAACGGTTCCATCGCTGACGGTTCCTTCCGGTTTCCAAGTCAAGCCCCATGGAAAGATGGAAGCTGGGGGATCCAGATCCATCGACTGGATAGAACCACCGGCTACACAACTCCCAGATCGCGACCTCGGAATTTTAGCCTTCTTCTTGGAAACAAGCCATCAAACCAAGCTCAATCCGACCTACTGCTCCAACCATGACAAACGCCTCTTGGTGGCGGCGATTCGGCAGGTAGCTTGCAAACGTGGTACACTTTTTCCGTGGGCGAACTGGCCAAAAAGTCTTGTCCAGCCGCGGTTTCTTTCCTTGCTGAGGACGTGTGTCGATGATTCTGGAGTGGTTGCTGGGGACTGGGTTGACAGGATCTGGAGTGCTAGCGGCAGGCGGAGCGATGGCTGTCGATGGATCTTCGACAGCGATGGGTGCCGCAATCGCTCTGATTGCACTGGCCGCGATGGAAATCGTCCTGGGTATCGACAATGTCGTCTTCATCTCCATCATCACCGCAAGGCTCCCCAAAGAAAGCCAGGCCAAAGCCAGGCAACTGGGCCTGCTCTTGGCGATGGTGCTTCGCGTTGTCCTGATCCTCAGCATCTTCTGGATCATGCATCTGGTGAAGCCGATCTTTGAAGTCGACGACCTCCTGCCATGGCAGCAGATCAAAGAGTGGTTCCAACTGAAAGACAATCAGGAAATGAACCAAGTCTCCTGGAAGGATGTCATCCTGATCCTGGGTGGACTTTTCCTTCTCGTGAAGAGTGTCAAAGAGATCCACCACCTGATTGATCCCGAACATGACGAAGATGGAAACTCGACACGCACCCCCCCTTCTTTCGCCAGTGCTTTAGCACAGATCGCGCTGCTCGATATCATCTTCTCGCTCGATTCGGTCATCACCGCCGTCGGTATGGCGGACGATGTGAAAGTGATGATTGCAGCCATGATGATCGCGATTTTCGTCATGATGATTTTCGCCGGCCCCGTCGCTCGTTTCGTGGAAGCCAACCCAACGATCAAGATGCTGGCACTTTCTTTCCTGATCATGATCGGCGTGATGCTGGTAGGCGAAGGCTTGGGGACTCACATCAACAAAGGCTACGTGTATTTCGGCATGGCCTTCTCGCTGGGAGTCGAAATGCTGAATCTGTGGGCGAGAAAAAGGAATCCGCACCTGGCGCATGCGGAGGCGAGTGTCTCGCGAGGGGCCGATATCTGACATCGGCTGTGGTCGCGTGGATCGGGCCAAAGCATCCTTGGAGATCTTCGGTTTGTTTGGCCTGTTGAACTACACTCAATCGATGAAATGAAACTCGTTGAGGTTCAGCAGCACCCGGCATAGATTGGCAAGCCCCGAATTCCTCCGGAGATCGAGCAGCACTTGGAGCTCGTCGTCGGCAGGAGCGCGGCCGATAGCCAGCCGAAAAGCTCGCTTTACCTGCTCTTCCGGATCGCCCCCAACCTCCCGCTCCAGGCGCTCGGCGAAATGGCTTGCCTGGGTGACCATCAGCCCGTTATTCAGCAGGGTCAGCGCCTGGATAGGGGAGATGCTCTCATTGCGCCTTTCGACGCGCATCGACGGATCGGCGCAGTCGAGGCTGGTCATGAAAGGCTGAGTCTGGCTGCGGACAATCACGCGATAGATCGATCTGCGCCAGGTCTTCCAGTCCGAAGGATCTGCCAGGTGGTACTCGTAGTGGGGCGAATGCTCCGGGTGTTCGATCACAAAATCCTGATACCCTGGACCACCCATCGCTCCCTGAAGTGTGCCGCTGACGGCCAGGACTGCATCGCGCACCGCCTCCGCTTCCAGCTTGCGCCTGTTCTGCTTCCAGAGGAGCCGATTATCGCGATCGATCGCCTCCCCCATCCCTTGTCGCCCCGAGTCGACGGCACTGGCTTGTTGGTAGGTATTCGAGAGCAGAATGTCGCGATGAAGCTGTTTCAGCGACCCGTCGCTTTCCAGGACGCGCAGCGCGATCCAATCGAGCAATTGGGGGTGGCTTGGAGCCGAACCCATGGTTCCGAAATCGTTGCTTGTTTCGACGATCCCACGTCCAAAATGGTACTGCCAGATGCGATTGGCGATACTTCGCCAAGTCAACGGGTTGTCTCGATGT
>JBIINB010000104.1:0-14904 GCA_044337705.1 Pirellulaceae bacterium
CTCATGGCAAGGTTCCGAGTCGGATGTGGGTTACAATGGCGGGGCAAGTTCGATCGCTGCAGCGATCATTTTAACCTTCCGAGGAGAGATCACGATGGACCGTCGCCGATTCGTCTCGACCAGTGCCGTGGGGGCTGGCCTGGCTGCTGTGGGTTATCGCGAAGCGCTTGCGGCGCTGGCCGACGGGCCGACCAAGCGAGTGGGGCTGATCGGCTGTGGATGGTACGGCAAGTGCGATCTGATGCGACTGATTCAGGTGGCGCCGGTGGAGGTCGTTTCGGTCTGCGACGTCGATTCCCGGATGGTCGACGAGGCAGTCGAGTGGACCAGTCAGCGTCAGAAGTCGAAGAACAAACCAAGGACCTACAAAGACTACCGCAAGATGCTGGCGGAAAAGGATCTCGACATCGTGCTGATCGCCACGCCCGATCACTGGCATGCGCTTCCGATGATCGAAGCGTGCAAGGCGGGGGCGGACATCTACGTGCAGAAGCCGATCAGCGTCGATGTCGTCGAAGGCCAGGCGATGCTGGCGGCGGCCAGGAAGTACCAGCGGGTGGTGCAGGTGGGGACGCAGCGACGCAGCACGCCTCACCTGGTGGAGGCGAAGCGCGAGATCGTCGACGCCGGCAAGCTTGGCAGGATTGCGCACGCGGAAGTCTACTGCTACTACCACATGAGGGCTCGCGAGAATCCACCCGACAGCGCGCCGCCCGAATCGCTGGATTACGACTTCTGGACAGGTCCTGCGCCGATGCGCCCCTACAACAAGCTGGTCCATCCACGAAGCTGGCGGGCGTTCATGGAGTATGGCAACGGCATCGTTGGCGATATGTGCATCCACATGCTGGACACGGTCCGATGGATGCTGGAGCTGGGCTGGCCGACTCAGGTTGCTTCGCAGGGAGGGATCCTGGTCGACCGGGAGAGCCGTGCCAACATCAGCGACACTCAGTCGGCGCTGTTTGACTTTGGCGATTTGAAGGTCACCTGGAATCATCGCACCTGGGGCGATGCACCGGATCCCAAGTACCCTTGGGGAGCGACGATCTACGGAGACCAGGGAACGCTGCGATTGAGCGTCAACAGCTACGATTTTCAGCCGCGTCAGGGGCAGGCTGTGCACAAGGATGTGACGATGGAACTGGAGGAGTATCCCGAAGACAAAACGGAAAAAGATCTGGAGAAGCACGTGGCGCCGGCGATCCGCTACCACATGCTTGATTTCCTCAAGGCGATTGCCGATCGATCGAGGCCGGTGGCCGATATCGAGCAGGGGCATATCTCCACCACCAGTTGCATCCTGGCAAATCTGTCGATGGAGCTGGGGCGGTCGCTGACGTGGGATCCCAAGACGCATCGGGTGGTTGGCGATGAGGAAGCGACGCGGCGACTGCGGCGCGAGTACCGAGGACCCTGGGAGCATCCCGAGCCGGATGCTGTGTAGGCAGCGTCAGCCTGGAGGTGTTGCCTGGGCGAGGTATTTCTGAAAGGTGTCCTCATCGATATTGCGGCCGCTGAGGACGCAGACGATATCTCCCCCCGATGCCTCGACGTCGATCATTCGCTGCAAGAGCGCTGCCAGGGTGACGACCCCCGAGGGTTCGGCTCGCAGGCCATGGTGTCGATAGAGCCATGCCAGGGCGTCGCAGGTCTGCTGGTCCGAGACGGCGACCGACTGCGGGACATGCTGGCGAAGGATCGGCCAGTTGTGCTGACCGACATCGTAGGAGAGCAGACCGTCGCAGATGCTGGAGGGATGGTCCAGTCGGGTGCGCTCCTGAGCGGCCAGGGAGCGGCGGTAGTCATCGGCCCCTTCCGGTTCGACGCCGATGCACTGGGCATCAGGGAAGCCATGATGGATGGCCAGAGCATGCCCGGCCATCAGCCCACCCCCGCTGACCGCACAAAGGAAATGGCTCAGATGCCGCTGCTGGCCTTTGAGCGTCTGAACGATCTCCCAGCCACCGACGCCGTTGCCTGCGATCACCATCGGGTCGTCGTAGGGGGAGGCTTGAAGCGCTTGCTCCTCCTGCGCGATCTGTCGGGTCATCTGGTCGCGAATGCCAGTCAGGTGATCGGTGGCGATTTGATAGGTTCGTACCTCGGCTCCAAAAGACTGAGTGATCTGGAATTTGATTCTGGGAGCGGTGTCCGGCATGACCAAGATAGCGCGTTTGCCGAACTGCCGCGCGGCGAAGGCAAGACCAGAGGCGAAGTTTCCCGAACTGTGGGCGGCGACGGGGCGGTCTCCAAGCGATGGTGCATGTTCGGCCATCCATCTCAGTGCGCCGTAGACCTTGAAGGAACCGACCGGAGACCAGCCGTAATCCTTGATCCAGACGTGCCGGTGATCTGGCAAGCCGAGGTGGCGCTGCAGGGCAAGCGAACGGATCAGTGGAATGGGGGTCAGGTGGCGATGGACGATGGGGCACGCCTGGAGGATATCGGAGGCATCGGGGATACGAAGATTCATGGTGATGTTTTTCGGAGGAAAGATCAGGTGGCAAGTCGCTCGCGCCATCCGTCGGCGTAGGGGCGTTCCCAAAGCGACTGCTGTTGGGGATCGTCGAGAATCTGCTGGGACTGGGGATCGAAACGGAGGATGCGGCCCGTGCGCTGGGCGATGTTTCCCAGATGGCACAGGAGCGTGCTGAGGTGGCCCTCCAGAATCGGCTGATGGAGTCGCCTTGGGTCGCTAGATCGAACCGCATCGAGGAAGTTGGCCAGGTGTTCCTGCATCCCCTGCCCTGTCGCCTTGGCCTCTTCGATCTTTTGATTGCGGCGGTTGTAGATCCGGTAGCTGCCACCCTCATCGAGGTCCATCGATCCATCGGTACCGTGGAAGGAGACGAAGGCCGATTCGCTGTGGGGGCTGCAGGAGAGCCCTTCGTAGATGATCTGCTTGCCATCGGCAAATTCGAACGACACGACCTGGGTGTCGGGGGTCTGCTGGTCATCCTCAAATGCGTAACGGCCCCCGGAGCTGACGACGCGTGTGGGGGATGTGGTCTGCAGTCCCCATCGGGCCAGATCGAGCATGTGGATGCCGTTGTTCCCCAGTTCTCCGTTTCCGAAATCCCAAAACCAATGCCAATTGTAATGCACCACATTGGTGCGGAATGGTTGCTCCGGCGCGGGGCCTAGCCACTGTGGGTAATCGAGCTCCGGTGGCGGATCGGTGGGGGACTGCGAACCGATGGTACCGCGGGACGCAAAGTAGCGGGCTTGGCTGTAGTAGACCTTGCCGATGGCTCCGGAGTGAAGCTTGCGCATCGCTTCCTGGATCCCCAGACTGCTTCGTCGCTGGGTACCGACCTGGACACAGCGGTTGAATTTTTCCGAGGCGCGGATCATCCACTGGCCTTCGGCAGGATTGTGGCTGCATGGCTTCTCGACGTAGACATGCTTGCCCGCCTGGCAGGCGAGGATCGTCGCTGGGCCGTGCCAGTGGTTGGGTGCTGCGCAGACGATGGCATCGATCGCAGGATCGTCGAGCATCTTTTGCAGGTCGCCAATCGGTTCGACCTGGGGAGACGCTTCCCGGATCGCCTCCGCCCCTGCCTGGGCCCGCTTGCGATCGGGGTCGCAGGCGTAGCGGATCGATACGCCGGGCAGCTTCAGAAATTCCTTGGCTAGCGCCAGACCGCGCTGCATCCCCATGATGCCAAGCGTGACCGTGCGAGACGTGGCAGGAGTTTCCTCGATCGGCTCTGCGGAGCTCGCTTCCGTGGTTGGAAGACTTGAAACGACCCCGGTGGCGAGGGCTACCGAGCTACCGTGATGGAGGAAGGCACGACGCTGCATGGCATGGGGTTCCTGAAGCGAATGCGATGGTGGGAAGGAACGGCGGGGCGATCTTCATCCTCATTTTAGCCGGCTGGAATGGCTCGCTGGTACCCAAGGAAGAGGGTGTCGGCAGTTCGTGCAGGTTTCGTTCGTGAGGCTGTAGGGCAACGGAGGAAGGTGACTTGAATCGTGCGAATCAGGGTGGGTCTGCCCGAGCAAGAGTAGGGACGAAACTTCCAATCTTTGCGGTAGGATGAAGGGCATAGAATGGTGGGCACGGACAAATTGGAAGGAAATGCGATGCGAAAAGAAGTTTGGAATATTTTCCGATGGGGATTCCTTGGAGCGATCGGGTTGATGGGCTGCCAGGAGTCTGGTGTCTTGACCAATAAGGGGGCATCGCCTGAAAGCCCAGCAGGGGCTGTCGGTTCAGCTGCCAAGCAGGCCGCTGCTTCGTCGAATCTGGTAGGGGACGATGTGGGTAAGGAGAAGCAGGCAGCGAAGCCGTCGATCGAGCTTTTGGACTGGGGGACGATCGAGCGGCGAATGAAGGAGTTTGGGGAGAAGATCGTCGTGGTCGATTTCTGGAGCACATCGTGCCCACCCTGCATGAAGGAGTACCCCGAACTGCTGCGGTTGCAGAATGATTTTCCAGAGTTGGTTCAGTGCGTTGCGGTAAATCTGGATTACCTGGGTTTGGAAGACAAGCCACCTGAGAAGTATTTGCCGAAGATTGAAAAGTTTCTGGCTCAGCATCAGCCGAAAATCCCAAACTGGATAGCGACTACGCCGGACGCCGAGGTTCTGAAAGCCTTGGAAAGCGGTTCGCTGCCATCGATCTTGGTCTTGGATGCCAAGCAGCAGCGCGTCGCACTGATCACCGAGGAGGTGGCTGGTGAGGACGGGTTCAGCTATGCATCCGATGTTCGGCCGCTGGTCGAATCGCTTGCCAAGGGGCTGAAGGCGTTGCAGGAGTCGGGGCGCGGCAAGTAGCGGTGCGGGTGAGCCGTGGGTATGCTTGAACTCACTGAGTGGCCGGCGGATTGGGTTGCCATGCCACTCTCAGGACCGATGAATTCCTCTCGATGATAAAAAGGATGCAGCTGCCATGATTCGATGTTTCTCTAGATCCAACCGGATGTGGTCGACCGCGTGGACCTTGTTGATGATGTCCTTCGTCCTATCCCCCGCCTGGGCGCAGGACAAACCTGCAGCGAAAAGTATCTTCAATGGGAAGGATCTCTCTGGCTGGGAGGGGGCGGCAGGTCTTTGGAGCGTTGAGGATGGAGCGATCACTGGGAAGACGACCGAGGCGGATCCGATCAAGAACAATACGTTTTTGGTCTGGAAGGAGGGGAAGGTCGGCGACTTCGAGTTGACTCTGGAGTATCGGATTCAGGGAGGCAACTCGGGGATTCAGTACAGAAGCCAGCTGGTAGACAAGGAAAAGTTCATCGTCGGTGGGTACCAGGCCGACATCGACTCCGGCGCTCGCTACACCGGTATCAACTACGAAGAGCGTGGTCGAGGCATCATGGCTGATCGTGGCCAATTGGTGCAGGTGACAGCGGCAGGCGAGAAGAAGGTGACCGGCAGCAGCGGTGACGCTGGGGAACTGATCAAGAAGGTGAAGGAGAATGACTGGAATCGGTATCGCATCGTCGCCAAAGGGAACAAGTTGCAGCACTACATCAATGACGTCCTGATGAGCGAAGTGACCGACGAAGAGAGTGCCAAGGCGGCGAAGGAGGGGATTCTGGCATTTCAGCTACATGCCGGCCCAGCGATGAAGGTGCAGTTCCGCAACATTCAGTTGCGTTGACGCAGCCGCTGTGGCCAAAGGAACGGTTGAGACGTGAAAGATGGCGCCATGCGAGCCAGGAAACCGGGAAGGTGATAAGAGGTTTCCTGGCCTTTTTGATCAGGTCGCTGAAACTACGAGGAGCTTTTAGGTTTCGGATGAGTGAGATCCCAGTGCTGTTTGGCAGCACGGATTTCCTTCATCCGGATCCATTTGCCATGGGTCTTGCTGGCGCTGGAGACCATGGTCTCCGGGGTGACGACCCCTTTCTCGATTTTTGCAACCAGGTCGACATCCGAGATGGGGCCGACCGTTTTGCGTTGACCGAAGAAGCCCTTTCCTAAAAAGTACCAATCTGCCGACATCGAACGCTCCTTCCTGGCGAATACATTCGCCAAAAACCAGATGAACGTGCAGTAAGAACTGACGAACGCGGAATAAGAGCAGCTACTGAAATGTATCGCACGGGCAAACTCATTGGGGACACAAAAATCGGAACAACTTAGTTTTTTTGATATCGATTAGGGAATCGTGGTGAATTTTTATTCATGCATTTCTCGGTTAAGGCATGCTTCACGCAATGACATCCTTGGTGCCTGTCTTCCTGAAAAACTCGGTCGAAGCGTCAGAGTTTCGCAGGAAATTTCGATTTCAGGGAATCGATAGTTGCAACAGGTTCACTTTGCAGACCCATGCTGAGCCAAGGTCCGGGGTGATCCTGCATCGTGGCGTTTTCTCTCTTTTCCTCAAGTTGCCGGGAAGAGCCATGGCGGCTTACCTGTTGTTTCCAGCCGATGGTTCCGATTGCCGATGAAATCAGGAAAGTACCTACAGCGGGGATTCTTGTTGGGGCTTTCGCTCTGGGTCCTGTTGGTGATTTTGGGTTCTTTATTCCCGTTCCAGCTTCGGAACCCTCGTGGGTTTGCATGGGAACAGTTGACTGAAAGTCTTCGCCTGCATTACTCAAAATTCGATCTTCTGGTCAATGTGCTTGTTGGGCTGATGGGTGGTGTTTTGGCGGGATTTTGGATCGCGGCTGGTGAAGTTGACGCCCGTATCGAACCATCCTCGAAGAGATCGCTATTTTTTTTGCTGAAAGCGATGCTGCCCTGGATTGCGTTGGTAGGAGTGCTGGCGACTGGGGTCGAAGTCGCGCAGGTTTTTTTTGTCAATCGGATCCCCAATGTCTATGACATAATTTCCCAGATCACAGGCTTCCTGGTTGCCATGGTGGTCGTTGCGAGAACTGGAAAGCAACTTATTCTTGCTCGGGGAATCTGGTTTGACTCAGTCGCGGAACATGGTTTTTTCATCTGGTCGGGGTTGGTGACGGCACTTGTTTATCTGGTCACTCAATGGTGGCCGATGATCCCTGCCATCACGCCAGGGGAAATCCGACTGAAATTGCGACAGGGGTTGATTCTGGGTGAATTGCGAGGCGACGTTTGGCCCGCGATCCGCGACCAGATGGAGCAGGATGCAGGATCGTTGCTTTTACGACTGATCGTGTCATCTGTTCTGGGATGGTGGATCGGGAGGATTTTACCTGCTCGCAGCCGAATCCGGCATTTTCTGAATTCAGCTCTGGTAGGTTTCGCCATCGCTGTGATTACGGAGTCAGGTCGAGGTCTGATCGACCAGCTGGATGTTTCGATACTTGGTTTTCTATTTACTCTGGTTGGTTTATGCCTCGGGATGTTACCTGCTTCGCTGCTTGGTAGGCGAGTGGCAAACGAGGGCGCAAAGGACAGTCTTAAGCCGGCCGAATATTTGATTGACGAATCTGGCGGATCGGTTCATTCGGCTTCGATGGCTTCGCGTCTGGAATGGCTGGATGGGCTGCGGGCGATGGCGTGCAGCTACGTCTTCGGGGTCCATTTCGCCCAGCAGATCAGTTTGTCGGATGAAGGTGCTATCTGGAGTCTCCGAAGGTTCTTGGAGTTCGGGCTTGGCGTCTCCTTCTTCTTCCTGCTGAGCGCTGGGTTGCTCAGTCTTCCCTGGTGGAAAGGAGGTGCGGTTGCTTGGAATTGGAGCCGATTTATCCGCGATAAGATGATTCGAATTCTGCCGCCCTACCTGATCCTGCTTGCGGCTCTATTTTTCCTGACGCAGCAGTACCGTACGACGCATGGTCTGATCGATTTGACCAGTCACCTCCTGTTTGTCCATAACTTCCAGGACCGGACGCTTTATGGCATGTCGCCACCTCTCTGGTACCTTGCCTGCCAGATGCAGGCCTATCTGGTGTTGCCTATCCTGTTCATGGCGTTCCTGCCTCTTGCCAAAAAGAGATCGGGCAAAGCCATCGTATGTGCTTTCCTTGCTGCGGTTTCCTGGATCGTGTTTTACTTTTTGACGATCTATGGATCTAAGGCGATGGAACCGATTGGGGGCTGGTTTCGAACTCAGCCGGTTTCGGTGATGCATTCTCTTGCGTCTCATCTACCCAATCTTTTTATCGGAGCGATGGCGGGATGGATCGTCTGGAGTTCCTCTGCAGTGCCATGGTCCTCCCATAGGAGCCGGATTGCCGACGTAACGAGTCTGGCAATTCTGGGTCTGATGGTTGTGTTGGCTGGTCTGCCCGAGGCATGGTTGCCCTGGCTACCGGCAAGTCGCTACGGTTTTCCGTGGATGCCGCTGCTGATGCTTTTTCTTCTCTATCTGATTTCCGGTAGCTATCACATGAAGCGATGTCTTCAGTGGCGGCCGTTGGTGCTACTTGGAAAGATTTCCTACGGGTTTTACATCTACCACTACAGCATCCTGATCGCCTGCAAGGCGATGATGGGATATCTAACACTGGATTGGAAAAGCCAATGGATCTTGTTTCTGCTGCTGTCCTTTCCGGCGACCTGTCTGTTTTCTTATGCGTCCTACCATTTTTTGGAATTGCCGATCGAGAGGTTCTTCAGAGGAAAGCAACAGGCGGGGAAAACGTCGTAAGAAAACTACCGATGGGATTGGTTTGGACGCAGCGGCAGCGACTGTTTAGGGTAGGAATCTCCCGTCGGTGAAGCAATGGCCGAATCTGTGACCCAGCAGTAGATATTCAAAAGCACAAAGACAGCATGACAGTCAGGTGGCACGCATGGTTGGATTGATCCGTCGAGTCAAGGGCACGCTTCTGGAGTTCCGTCGGGAGCTTGTGGTCCAGGCGGTTGGATGCTGCATGATCGTTGCTTGGGCGATCTGGATGCATTACAGCCATTTTGAAGATTGGTCGAATGAGTCCAGGGTGCCGATCCCAGGGGGGTGGCAATTCAGCGTGCCTTTGGGGGTGCTGGTATTGGCGGCGATCGCATCGGTGCTGCTATCGGTCACGTATCCGATACTTGGGTGCCTTGCCTTTTTCCTTGTTCATCGCGCCACGGATCGTTACGGAGGTGATGGAGTCTGGTTGCTGCGTTCGGGGATGGTTTATGGAATCGCGATCTTGAATTGCAGTGGATGGTTGCTTTGGCGTCACCATCGAAAGGTTCCACTTGGCCAGCTATTGCGTCGCCCGATCTTCTGGCTGGCGATCGCTTGGATTTTTTGGATTGGTGCAATTGAGTTGGTGGCGAGGATAGAGCGGCCTGAGCAGGTCCCATTCCTGTTGCGGAATTGGGCGTTGGCCATGGGTGCCGTTTTGTGTCTGGTGATCGCACTGGATACGGTCAGAACGGTCAAGGACCTAGCCTTCATTGCATTCGGATCGGTGATCGTGATCGCCTACCGAGCGATGGTGGTGCAGGAAGATCTCTGGTTGGATGGAGAGATGGCGTTAATGGCTGTTACCACGATGCCCCTTTTGGCTGCGGTACTTGCCTTGGATAGCTGGATGATCGCCTTACCGATCGGGGTTCTGTGCTGTGCATTTTTGGCTTGGACTTTGGTGAGGACTCACAATCGGGGTGGTTATGTGGGGTTGGTGGCAGCGATCGCAGCGACGCCCTTGGCGTTCCCTTGGCGCCTTGCGATGCCGATCGCCTTGGGTGGTATCGCACTGGCAGGAGGCATTTTGTATGCCTACCCGGGTTATCTACGACGGTTTACCGAGATCCAGACCGGGGGGCGCAATGCGGGATCGGTTCAGAGTCGTTTGGAGATTTACGAATCGATTTTAAGTCATTTCCCACAGAATCGCTGGTTTGGACTGGGCATTGGTCGCACGGGGTATCTTGTCGAAAAGAATCTTCCGGAAGTCGGCCACATGAATGCGCACAACACTTGGTTGGCCAATTTGATCGAGAGTGGGATCCCAGGTGCGATGCTGTTCAATCTCATTCTTCTGGCTGGCCTGTTCCATGCCCTTCGGCTGGCTTGGTCAACGGGACATCATCGAAAGGTTGTCGGCGGCGCGGTGCTCTGTTTTCTGGCTGCCTACTGCGGTGTTGGCCTGGGGCATGCGAGAGACTTGTACGAGGTCTTTTACCTGATGGTTGGGCTGGCGGCAGCTTTTCCGGGAGGCAGATCGCAGAACGGGGTAGACAGCGGCCAGCAGCATCCGATCGTCGAGGACAAGGCCGGGGTTGAGATTGCACCTGGGGGGGAACGGTCGGATCAGGACCAGATGTCGCGATCGAGCATCCGGTAGTGGATCGCTTCGTGCAGATGTTCCTGCCGGATTCGGTCGGACGATTCGAGGTCGGCGATGGTGCGGGCGACGCGGAGGATTTTGTCGTGGGCGCGCGCGGAGAGGCCCAGGTCGTTGACGGTATCACGCAAAATATCCCTTTCGGGCGCCTCCAGTGGACAGTACTTGCGCAGTTGTCGGCTGTTCATCTGCGCGTTGGATCGTGTGGATGAGCCATGGAAGCGGCGGGACTGGATAACGCGGGCGTCGATCACCTGCTGGCGCATCTGGGTGCTGCTGAGCCCCGGAGTCCCTTCCGAGAGTTCTTCGAACGGCACCGCCGGCACCTCGATCTGGATGTCGACCCTGTCGAGCAACGGGCCCGAAATCTTGCTCATGTATCGCTCCACCTGAGGCGGAGTGCACTGGCAGCTTCTGCGAGGATCGGTGCGATAGCCGCAGGGGCAGGGATTGAGCGCCGCGATCAGCATGAAGTCGGCAGGAAAGGTGGTGCTGCGAAGCGCCCGAGAAATCGTCACCTGACGATCCTCCAGCGGTTGACGCATCACTTCCAGCGTCCTTCGATTGAACTCCGGTAGTTCATCCAGAAACAGCACCCCATGATTGGCCATGGAGATTTCCCCTGGAGACGGAGGGCTGCCACCTCCCACCAGCCCCGCATCGCTGATGGTGTGGTGGGGGGATCGGAAGGGACGCTGCGCCATCAGGGGCTGACCAGCCTGCAGTCGCCCCAGCACCGAATAGATCCGCGTCGTATCGATCGACTCGCCTGCGGTCAGGGGCGGAAGGATGGTGGGAAGGCGTTTGGCGAGCATCGTCTTGCCGGAGCCCGGGGGGCCCAGCATCAGCAGGTTGTGGCTGCCGGCGGCGGCTAAGACCAACGCGCGCTTGGCGGCCTGCTGGCCACGCACGTCGCTGTAATCGACGTCATACTGGCTGTACGTCTCAAACAACTCGCTCAATCGCGACGGCACCGGCTCGATCTCAAGCTCCCCCGCCAGAAATGCTACCGCCTCGGCCAGACTCCGCACCGGAATCACCTCGATGCTCTCCACCACCGCCGCCTCTTGCGCGTTCTCGGCAGGGACCAACAGGCCTGTCAGCTGCGCCTGCTTGGCGGCGGCGATCGCCATCGAAAGAGCTCCCTTGACAGGGCGCGCTTGTCCTTCGAGTGCTAGTTCGCCAACGACCGCGTAACTGGCCAGGCGATCGGATCGTAGCTGACCACTTCCCGCCAGAATGCCCAGAGAGATCGGCAGATCGAACGAGGCAGCCTGCTTGGGCAGCTCCGCCGGCGCCAGGTTGATCACCACCCGCTCATGCGGCCTCAGAAACCCACTATTGACCAAAGCCCGCTCCACCCGATGCGTGCTTTCCCGCACCGCCTGTTCGGGAAGCCCAACCAGCACCGTCTTGGGAAGGGCTGCCGGTGAAAGGTCGACTTCGACGTCGACCGGAAGGGCTTCGATTCCCACTACCGAAAAGGTTTTCAGTTTGGCCAGCATCCGCGTTGACTCCCTGCGATCTCCATCGTTTCGCCCAGAACCAATCCCTCCCGGATGGTCGCGGCGGCGATCTCCAGAAACATATACACAAGTTCATTAAAAATGGAGTTCTTTGGGAAGCAAACGGGAGAATCGATCGAAATACTAAGGTTTTTTGGTTGCCTTCGCTGATTCGTCAGTTGGTTTTTGTACCCTATCTTGATCTAGGTGGTTCTTTAGGGTGGTTTGGCATCTTTTGCGCAACGTTGACTTGGCTTTGACTTGCCAGCAACAACCGGGGTAGCGGCATGCACTAAAGATGTACCAGGAGCTAAGTGGTTGGAGGCGGTGTCTTACTAGGTGGGGGCGCAGATGGAATCTTTGAAGCAAGACCGGGCGAATGGATTGGCTGGGGGTGCTTTTGAGTCGCGTGGCGAGGTGTCGCGAGGAGCGGTGGAGTTGGAATCGCCACAGGCTGAGGGAGTGGCTGGCTTTTGGGACGATTCGGCTGCGCTGGAGGCGGTGGGTTCCAAGAAGATCGATGCAGCTCCCCTGCAGATTAGCTGGGGGCCGGCGACGTGGCTGGTCGCTTTGCATCTGGGGGCTCTGGCGGCGCCTTGGACGTTCAGTTGGAGCGGTCTGGCGATCGCTGTCGCATTTCACTGGTTGTGTGGCAGTCTTGGGATTTGCCTGGGATACCACCGGCTGCTGACGCATTTGGGGATGGAGACGCCAACATGGGTGCGCCAGACGCTGGCCTTTCTGGGAGTTCTTTCTGGTGAGGGAGGGCCGATTTCCTGGTGTGCTAATCATCGGCGGCATCATGCCTACAGCGATCAGGAGGGAGACCCGCATTCGCCGAAGGATGGCCCGTGGTGGGCTCATATGTTCTGGCTTGCCTTCACCACCGACGGTGGAGATTGGAATGGCTATACGAAGAAATGGGTCCCTGATCTGGTGAAGGACCCTGGACTGATGTGGCTGGAGCGTTATTTTCTCCCGATCCATTTGGTGTTCGGGGCTCTGCTGACCTGGTTGGGCTATGCGATTGGCGGTCCCTCTCTGGCGGCTTCCTGGCTGGTCTGGGGTGTATGTGTCCGGTTGGTTCTGATTCTCCACACCACGTGGTTTGTCAATTCGGCATCTCATATCTGGGGTTACCGCAACTATGAGACGCGGGATGAAAGCCGCAATCTGTGGTGGGTGGGGCTACTTGCCTATGGCGAGGGATGGCACAACAACCACCATGCGATGCCACGGCTGGCGCAGCATGGCCACAAATGGTGGGAAATCGACATGACCTACTGGTTCATTCTTGGGCTGAAGCGTCTGGGACTTGCCCGAAATGTCATCGACCTGAAGAGCGTCGAAGAAAAGAGGGCGCGAGCAAGGAAGGCGAGCTAAGCCTCGCGGCATGGGTTCGGGGAGGGAGCAGTCCTCCCGTGCATCGGATCTTTTTCCACGGCACCGGAACTTATTTCGGTGCTGTTTTTTTGAGATGGTTCGCCAAGAAGCGGTTAACTAGGAATAGCTGCCTGCTGGTGCAGCTATCGTTTGCGGCTGTTCGCGTGCTACGATGCATCGCGGAATCCACAGGGCCAATTGCTCTGCGGGAAACTTCGGCAGGCCATGCGAATCTCGGGGCAATCGAAGATAGGGGAGTCAGGGTGATGGCGATGGATACGATCGAATCCAGAAGGTTGCAGCAACTGATTCGTCACGGCGGCTATCTGGAGTATTCGAAGGCATCCAATCCGATCGCTTCGGGTGCGACCCCCCAGGTACCTTTGTTGCAGTTTCCTGCCGCTCTTCACGCAGGCGGTTGTTCGCGCGTGATCCCGCTGGACACCAGTGACAAGCTTGCATGCCCTGGTCCCGCATCCAGTCCGGGGCTCTTGGCCAGCTTTGTACGGGTCAATGCGGGCGACACGTTACCGACTCATGCCAATGCAACCTCGCAGCTCTTCTATGTGATTTCGGGAAGTGGGGTTACCCAATTCGGACCCCACGAGATTCCGTACGGAACGGGGGATCTTTTTACCCTTCCCTCAGGACCGGAGGCGATGCACCGGGCAGATAGCGACACGGTGTTTTACTGGGTGCATGACGAGCCGATGTTGCGGTACCTGGGGGTACTGCCTTCCACGCCGCGCTTTGCCCCAACGCTATATCCTTTCAGTCAGTCGCGGCGAGCCTTGGAGGAAGCGGCAGCCGATCCACTTGCTGCCAAGCGCAGCCGGGTCAGTGTGCTGCTGACCCATGATGCCTTCCCACAGACGCTCACCATCACCCATGTCCTCTGGGCGATGCTGGGGATCCTGCCGGTGGCGGCCAACCAGTTGCCTCATTCCCACAAATCGGTGGCGCTCGATTTCATCATCGACTGCAAGCCGGGCTGTTATACGCTGGTCAGCGAACGGGTCGATGGTCAGGGGAACCTGATCGATCCGGTGAAAGTCCCTTGGGAGGCAGGAGGCGCCTTCATCACGCCCCCTGGTTTCTGGCATAGCCATCACAACGAATCGGGGGAGGCGGCCTACTTGATGCCGATTCAGGATGCCGGACTCCACACCCACCTGAGGACGCTTGATATCCAGTTCCACCGCAGCAATGTGGTTTGAATGGAGACAAGAACCTTCCTGAGAATCAAATGTTCGATCGCTCGCCTTCCATTATGATGAAGGCTGTCCATCCAGTGGATGGTTGGCTTTCCGGATTGGCGGAGGTTGCGATCGATGCGTGCCCTACGATACGTGCTGTCGGTGGTCTGTCTTTTGGGCTTGATGGCCAGTGTCTCTTGGATGGCTGTGCCGCGTCTTTCGGCGCAGGACATCTTGTCGACCAAAGAGTCGGCGAATCTTTTTGCCAGGGACAATCTGGTCGCCTGGTGCATCGTTCCCTTCGACGCCTCGAAGCGAAGCCCCCAGCAGCGGGCTCAGATGCTCAAGGAACTTGGGATCCGGCGGCTGGCTTACGATTATCGGGCCGAGCATATTCCGCAGTTTGAAGAGGAGATCCAGCAGCTTGCCAGGCATGGAATCGAGCTGACGGCATGGTGGTTTCCTGGGGAGCTCAATGAGGAGGCCAAGGGAATCCTGGCTCTTCTGGAGAAGCACCACCTCAAAACGCAGCTTTGGGTGACCGGCGGAGGAGGCCCGGTGGCTGGTGCTCAGGAGCAGGCTGAGCGGGTGGCGGCGGAAGTCAAGCGATTGCGGCCAATTGCCGAGGCAGCCCAGCGGATCGGTTGCCAG
>JBIINB010000235.1:0-4289 GCA_044337705.1 Pirellulaceae bacterium
CGAGGAAGAAAAGCCAAGTGAATTGTCGCTGATGCCAGCCAATTTTCATGAATCACTTGGCGATCAGCAGATGGCCGATCTGCTGGAGTTTTTGAAGCAGTGACTAAAGGGGACTTTAGAATAGAAGTCGTAGCCGCGATTAACAGATGGTGGATCGCTGAGGCGGCTATATCGTCATTTTTCCACCGCCTGGCGGCGGTGGCTACTGCGGCGGCTCTTCCCGTAGCCACCATTGCCAGATGGTGGATCGTTGAGGCGGCTAGTCGTCATGTTCCAACGCCTGATGGCGGTGGCTCTTCCCGTGGCCACCATCGCCAGATGGTGGATCGCTGAGGCGGCTAGTCGTCATTTTCCACCGCCTGGCGGCGGTGGCTACCAAGGGCGTGGCTACCCTGGTGGCGGCGATGCTAACGCAATCGTTCAGCTTCCTTGTTCCCAGCATCTCAGTTGCCCTACCAATACTGTCCTGTCTGAGCGACACTGAGAGGGCTGAGAAAGGCATACCGACCTGGAGGTATCCGAATGCATTGCGGCCGCATGCTGCGGCAATTTTCAAGGAAAGGTGGGCAGCAAGGTGGAGTCGTTTGGAGACAGATTGACAGACGCAGTTCGACGAAAGCGCAATGGGGTTTGCGTAGGGATCGACCCCCATTGGAAGCACATGCCACCATCCATACGGGAGGCAGCATCGACCGACCCAGTCCACATTGGTCGTTCGATCAGTTCCTTCTGCCAGGACCTTCTGGATGTAGTGGCGCCCTTGGTTCCGGTGGTCAAACCGCAGGCCGCCTTCTTTGAACGCTGGGGTCTCGCAGGAATGGCAGCGCTGGATGAGACGCTGAAGAAGGCGAGAACCAAAGATCTCCTGATCATTCTGGATGGCAAAAGAAACGACATCGGTTCAACTGCGGAAGCCTATGCGGAAGGGTATATGGGATCAGCCCCAGAACACCCATGGGGGGCGGATTCGCTGACGGTCAGCCCCTATTTGGGTGAAGACAGTCTTACTCCTTTCGTCTCCCATGCCCAGCAGACGGGCACCGGCATTTTTGTCCTGGTGAAGACATCCAATCCGGGAAGTGGGTTTCTGCAGGACTTGAGGGTTGAAGGTAGTACGATTTCGCAGCGCGTCGCCGGGTGGGTCGAACAGCAGGCGGTACGGACTCGCGTCGGCGGCCAATATGGATCCGTGGGGGCGGTGGTGGGGGCGACGTATCCCGACGAGCTAGCCAAGTTTCGCGAGTGGATGGCTCATGCCTGGATTCTGGTGCCGGGGTATGGAGCCCAGGGCGGCAGTGCCGTCGACGTGCGCGGTGGTTTCGACTCACAAGGACTGGGTGCCATCGTCAATAGTTCGCGTGGCTTGCTGTTTGCTTATGCAAATCCTTCCTATCAAAAACTGGATCGATGGCAGTTGGCCACCGAACGGGCGGTGGTCGATATGATCGAGGAACTTCGACGGGAAACTTCCCAGGGTCGGTTGTGATTGACGACTCCGCATGTACGGGTGACAATTTAACGAATTGCCCTTGTTTATGCAGATCGGTGAGCCCTTCGAAGAGGCATCAGACATGCGCTACCTGTCCGACCTGGATCCGGAAATTTTTGGTGCGATTCAATCGGAGTCGACTCGCCAGCAGGACGGGCTGGAAATGATTGCCAGCGAAAACTACACAAGTTTTGCGGTCATGCAGGCAGTCGGTAGCATCCTGACCAACAAGTACGCAGAGGGATACCCGGGACGACGGTACTATGGCGGCTGTGAGTTTGTCGACGTGGTCGAGCAGCTGGCGATCGATCGAGCCAAGGAATTGTTTGGTGCCGAGGCGGCCAATGTGCAGCCTCACAGCGGATCGCAGGCCAATACCGCAGTCTATCTCTCCTGTCTACAACCGGGCGACACCGTCCTGGGGCTGGACTTGGCTCAGGGCGGGCACCTGACTCACGGTATGCCGCTGAACATCTCAGGCAAGCTCTACAAATTCGTCCCCTATGGAGTTGATCCAGTCCATTTTCGGATTGACTTTGACCAGGTCGCAAGGCTGGCCAGGGAGCATCGCCCTAAATTGATTGTGGCGGGAGCCAGCGCGTATCCGAAGCAGATTCCACATGAGAAATTTGCCGACATCGCTCGGGAAGTCGGGGCACGATTCATGGTCGATATGGCCCATTACGCCGGCCTGGTAGCTGGGGGTGAGCATCCAAACCCGGTGCCCGTAGCGGACTACGTGACGACCACGACCCACAAGACACTGCGAGGTCCGCGCGGTGGGTTGATCCTCTGCCGCAATGATCTGCTTAAACCAGTCAACAGTGCTGTTTTCCCCGGCATCCAAGGTGGCCCCTTGATGCATGTGATCGCTGGCAAGGCAGTCTGTTTGAAGGAAGCGATGCAGCAGGAATTTCGACAGTACGCCAAGGCGGTGATTCGCAATGCACAGACGTTGGCCGACTGCCTGCAAAAAGGTGGTGTTCGGGTGGTTGGTGGTGGCACTGAAAACCATCTGGTGCTCGTTGATGTCACCAGCATCGGCCTAGGTGGAAAGGCTGCTGAAAGGGCGCTCGATCATTGTGGGATCACCGTCAACATGAACATGATTCCCTTCGACCAACGAAAGCCGATGGATCCCAGTGGCATCCGTATCGGCACTCCAGCCCTGACGACTCGCGGCATGGGAACGGCGGAGATGGAACGGATTGCCGGTTGGATCGTTCGGTCCCTGCGGGGGGCCGACGATACGGCACTGCATCAATCGATCGCAGCAGAAGTAAGGGAAATGGCGTCCAGTTTCCCTGTGCCGGCTCAGGATCAACCCATTGCCGCTCGCTGACCTCATTCTCCCTGGGTCAGGACTCATCGAAGGAATCTTCCAATGCCCAAAGCCAAGATATTGATCGCCGACGATCACGCTGCCAATCGCGAACTGCTGGAAGCGTACCTGGACGACATGGATTGCGATATAGCCTGTTCCATCGATGGCAAAGATACTCTTGCGAAGATTGAGCAATTTCAGCCCGACTTGGTGCTGCTGGATGTGATGATGCCACAGCTGAATGGATTTGAAGTATGCCAGCGAATCAAAGGGGACCCAAATACTTCAAATACAATGGTCTTAATGGTGACAGCTCTCAATGAATTGGGAGATATCGAACGGGCGGTGAAGGCGGGGACCGACGATTTCCTAACTAAGCCTGTGAACCGCGCTGAGCTGCTCAAGCGAGTTGGCAACATGCTGCGGCTGAAGGAAACAACCGACGAGTTGGAGCGACTGCGACGATATATCGAATCGATCGAGGACCTGTCGGATCCGCAAGCCAGTCGCCGCAGGTCGAGCGGTTCGTGAGTCGAGAGGAACGACAATCTTGGGGTCGTTTCCGGGATCCCAAGCGATTGCGCCTGCTGGCTCGTATCGAATCCCAGGTCCCCTTTCGAATCGAAGAGCAGATTGCCTTCGGTCGAAGACTCCCGTGGATCCGGGTTCTGGATGCAGATCGGCTTTTGGAACGAGCGATCCGGCACCAGGAACAAGGGTATGAAGCATGGGACCCGTTCTGGGCAGCGACTTGGCGAGCTGCCGATGGGATGGGGCATTATCTGCAGAAACTGCCACTGGTCGGTGCGCGGGTCCTGGAGATCGGGTGCGGTAATGGCAGAGCAGGTGTTGCGGCCGCCATGATCGGGGCTTCTGTCACGTTCACCGATGCAGCCACAACGGCGTTGCTTGTCAGTCGGTTCCACGCCTGGGATTGGATGGATCGCTGTCGTGTGCGACACCTTCGATGGCCTTCGGACCCCACCTTTCATGAACGATTCCCCTGGATCGTTGGAAGCGACATCGTTTACGATCCAAACATCTGGGTGGCGCTGGAGGGTTGCCTTAGAAACCACCTCGCGCAGGATGGGCTGGTGCTGCTAAGCGAACCGCAGAGGCATACTGGCGATCGATTCCTACCATGGATTCGGCAGCGAGGATGGCAAGTGGAAATCGATTTTTTTGATCTGCGAGATGGGGGGCTTCCGATCCGTATTTTTAAATGCCGTCCGGGAAAGGCGTAGCGCTAGGATGCAATTGGAACTGGCGATCTGTTGGCTGCGGATAAATATAGCTCCAGAGGCCTGCCTTTTTCACCTGAGCCATCGCAAGGAAGCCTGAGCAGGTTTTTTGTCAGCATTGGATTTGCAAGACTCCTCGAAGGATGCTCGATTGACCCGTTGCAATGATGTTTCATGATGATCGGCAGCAGATGCCGCTTGACGGACGGCCCCTTCAATGAAATAAGCCCATGTC
>JBIINB010000105.1:0-14791 GCA_044337705.1 Pirellulaceae bacterium
CACGCAACTTCCCGCCGCTCGGTAGCGACGGCCATCGACTCACTTCGACCTGAATCAGGTCACCGGGAATCGGAATCGAAAACTCCATGATTCATCCTCCAATGAAGCCAACCGAACCGAAGACTCAAAAAAAGAATCGATCCACCAGCTACCGCAGCCGCTCCCAAATGCGTGGGCGCTGCGGAGGATCTCCCTTGCATGGGACCAAAGGTCGCCGCTCGGGAGCCGAAGAAACCGCCGCTTCACGGCTAGGGACACTCTGCTACCTGCAGTCCATCGCTTGGCCGCGATGAATCGGCAGGTGGAGCTGAAGGGGACGAGTACTACCCATCGCTGAGACGCCGTGCAGTAGCCCGAAGATGGGACTGATCGATGCATGGCAGCTCGTGGGTGGGGTTCGTACCTATCCGAAGAAAGTCCCTCGCTAACGCTTCGGGCTAGGAAAAGGCAGTCCCTCGCTGAGGCGGCTGAGGAGAAAAGGCAGGCCCTCGCTGACGCTTAGAAAGAGAAGTCCCTCGCTAACGCGGCGGAGGAGTAAAGTCAGCCCTCGCTGACGCACGGGTCAGGAAGAGGCGGTACTTGGGACAGAGTGGTGCTCCTCGTCGCCGAGGTGCGAGCTATCCACGAGATCAGCCATAGCAGGTGATGATCGATCGGAAGCGTCGAGCTCCGACAGCTGCTCGATGATCCTGGCCGCTACCGACCGAATCAGTTCCAGCGACTGCATCAGGACCTTCTCATCGCCGCTGTAGAGCTGGATATAGTCGCTCGATTGGGTCGAGCATTCCAGCCCCATCGCTCGACAGACGACATAGGCCACCGCCTCCGCCTCCGTCTCCCGAATCTGCCTGGTGGTCGACTGACGTCGATCTCCCCAGTGCAGTTTTTCGTGAGCCAGTTCGTGGGCCAGCGTGGAGAACATCTGAGCTGGCTGGAGGTGGGAAGCGATCATGATCTTGCCACCGCCACTCATTCCCAGAGCGCCGTGCGGCAGCTCGGGGTGGAACTGGAGATCGATCCCTTCCTGTCTCACAAGCTGCATCAGCAGCTCCAGCTTGCGGCCCGGATCGCCTCCTACCACCGCGAAAGCCGGCACTTCCTGGCCCTCGGTCTGACTGACGTCAAAGACGTAGACGACGCGAAACCCGTAGAGCACCGTAGGGGCCGGTTCCTTTTCCGACCGGTCCGAGGGCTTGGATCCCTCGTCTTTGGACCCCTTGGAACTCGCCGCAGATCGGCGGCCGATCATAGGAGCCAGAATAGCGATACCCTTTTCACCTTTCCGGACCGCACGGCCCATCTGACGCCAACGGGTGAAACCCGCCACCATCGTGGCCTTGGGGTTCTGCATTGCAATCAGCATCAGATTGCCGAACGAGTAGGAATGGAACATCGACAACAGGTTCAGGTATCGAACCAGTTGATCGCTTTTCCCAGCTCGAAGCTGGGCCGCCAGGTCGTGCAGTGCTTCATCGCTAGCCTGCAGCGCCTCATCGCGATTCATCGCGAAACTCCTTGTTGCTGCCTCCTTCGGTAGAGAACCGGAGGAGAAGGGATGTGGTGTCTGCCGCAAGTCAGGCAGAGTGCCTGGTGCGGCGGTAAAAACCTTGGAAGAACCTTGGGATGTACGCCCGGCCTCCGGGCAGCGAACCGAGGGAGTCGTTCGTTGCACGGAGGTCTGGGACGCAGGTCTTCTACCCACACCGAAGAGGATGGCGAGAGGGTTCAGCAGTGCGTGGAACCTTTTGGGTAAAGTGAGCGTTCCCTCTCGGATGACATGGTTGCTGGAGAGGCGGGATGCCAATCGTTGCAATCATGTCATCGGTGGCAAGCGTTTGTTAGCGCGAGCCGACCCGTTGTCGATCCTGCTTGGAGCGTTCCGAGCCATGGGACTCAGATTGCTCGGGCGCCGGATCGCTGCGTTCGCTCTGTTGGTGGATGAAGGAGTGAGCCTTATCGGCCACCTTCGCCAACAGCAGCAATTCATCGCGTCCGAAGGACGTTGAGGAATTCCAGCCCTGATCGGACCGATACAGTCGTTCAAAAGTTACGCTGTACCGGACGCCAAGGTCCGATTCATTCCTCCAGATCGCAGCCTTAACCGAACCAAAACGCACTTCGTGAAATGGTCGTTCTTTCGAACTCATGGGACACCTCGAACCTTTCGGGGTAGGAGCCAACCTTTTTCACGCACTGCTGATGCTCTCGAGAAGCGAGGATGCCAGAGATCCGGGAACTAAGCGAATTTTTTTATGTGACCAGTCGTTCGCTGTTGGTAGCAGTCGCAATCAGACGGGATGTTGCGGTTTGAGAAAGCGGGGCGTTGCTTTGCCATGGAGAGTTATGGCAGGGTGAGCTTCCCTGATGAAACAGAAGTGGGCTCTGCTGGGAAGCAACCTGCCGAGGGATAGTCAGGGCGAAAGGGGTGAAGCGGGGATCGCCAAGCGGCCCCAGATGTTCACCGAGCGACCTGGAGGGGGTGAGTCGGATCGCCGCTCGCCCCCCCAGGCGTTTTTTCCTCGCAGGTTTTGCCAGTTTCTTCGGAGGGTTTCATTCGACCTAGCGGCTGTCGTCCGAAGGTTTTATTTCCAGTTCAAAAGCCGCACTTTCAACTCGATCGAAAACACTTCTCGAGGAATCGATATCCCTTCGCATACCATCTTCGCAGCCGCAGTCTATTTGAGGCGGTCGTTGCGAGGGCGATCTCAACAGGGTAGCCGATCGGTAGTCTTCAACGGGATCTGTTGCCTCGACATGCCGGCCGCGAACATTGCCATTACCAATGTGGTTTCTCTGAAGGGGCATGAGGCTCGATCGTCAGACACTCTCTTCACGTAACGACCATCGCCAGTTGGTGGATCGTTCCCGCAGGTAAAAGCTTTTAGGAATTGCCGGTCGCATTGACGATTTAGAATCTATCCGCCAGCCTGTAAAATCCTAACCCGCAGCTTAAGCAAGGGACGGCTCTCGAATAGGCTTCTTTTGCCAAACGACCTAGCGTATGCTCCGACAGAGTTGGTTGATTGCCAAGCGATTCATTCTGCATCCCCCCTGCTTTACCCCAGAGCGATGCCTCTGAAAATCCAAGCCATTGATTCGAACTACTAGGTATCGAGGTGTTCGGCACGAGCCCTAGCGTGCCAGCGGCATGCAGATCCGATGGGTGGTAAACTTCTTCCTAGACGCTATTTCCACGAACCTGATCGGTCAGCGGGGGAGGAGTGCCGATGTCATGGAGTCACCGGACTTTGCCGTGGGTTTTCCGCAATAAACGGCCGCGTCGCTTGGGCTGGCGGTTAGTGGTTGGGATTGCCAGAAGAAGGATTTTGCTTCTGTAGCTCAGCAACGGGGATTCGGACGATTTTTCCATCCTGAACAACGATCAGATCGGTGCCTGTTTGGATGGCTTTGTGTCGAGCCAGTTCGGCTGCACGAAGGATCGCCTCCTCTGAGCCCCGAAGGTCAAGATTTTTCGCCTGGGAGATATCTTTCTTGGTCATGGGATTTCGTCCCACTGCATCAGTAGGGGGATAGGCCCCGAACTGTCATAGACCACCCAACTATCGACAACCGGCTTGGTTTACCAGGCTCTTTCAACCGGGATGGGAACTGACGGTGGCGTCGAAGGACTGGCTGTCATTCTATCCCGGGAAGAGATTCTCCGGGGAGAATCGCTCGCGCGTTGATGTCCTCCAATCGCTGCATGATTCGCTTGCGAGGATATTCAGGTCCAAAGCAAGCATGGATTCTCTGATTCTCGCGGAACCAGAAAAGTGGTTCAGCGATTATCTCTCCCGTATCCGAAATGATCGGTTCCTGAGATAGCTCCCTCTTCTTCATCAGTTCGACAAGCCATGATCGATGTTCGATACCTATGCAGTCAAGAATTTCGACGACGTCGTCTTGCATGCTGTTCTCTGAGTGGACGACGGGCGCTTCTTGGAGGTATCCCAGACAATCGTCTATCACATCATAAAGCCGTACAGCATTTTGATCCTTCATCGATTGAGCAAACAGAGTGAGCACGGATCTGGCGCGGGTCATCGCCACATAGAGGTTATTTGCCAGAAGCCCCTTTCCCTTGGCCTGGTACTGGTCAACTGCTGGAACGATTACCACTTCGGCATCATAGCCTTTGAAGGAATTTGAAGTGGTGGCTAGCAAGAATCGATTGTTCCGCTCGAATGGTTTGCTCTTCTGGACCGACAGATGAAGTCCGAGTCCGGCGAGTTTTGGCATCGTTGTTTTTTCCAGCCAATACGGAATGTTTCCGCCGTTGTAGATGATGCAGATGTCGGAAGGTTGAACGCCCTGAACGCTGATCAAATCCCGGCAATAATCGCCAATTGCTTCGAACTCCAATTTCAGATCTGCGTACCGTCGGAATTCAGGTTTCGGTCCGTCGATTTGGTTGAACCGTACATTCCACCAGTCCTTTCCTTCTCGTGGTGCGTATTCGATAAGACCACGTTGAATGAGTTCTTTGTGATCCGCGCTGGCATCGGGTGGTTGCAAACGGTAGAGCACATTGAGGGCAAGTTCGGTGATGGGGCGAGTACTTCGGAAGCTTTCCTTCATTACCGTGGATCGTCCTCGCATGTCCAATCCAAGTTCAGACCATTTCGGTGTGCTTCGACCATAGATATTTTGGGCATTGTCGTAGAAGATATTGACCGACCTACTGTTTTCATCTCCCTCATTCGTTCGTCGCACAATGGCTGAGAGAAGCTGTAGCGTATTGGGCCCCATGTCCTGAGCCTCGTCGACGAACAACGCATCGCATCTGGCAGTGATCGACTCCACAGGTTTTCGTGAAAGGTAGGCCTCCGCGGCGTTATCGTATTCGTATTCGAAAGCGCTGGCATTCAATCCGACTTCAGGAAGAAGTGCGTTAAGAATCTCCCGGACGTGGTGAAGTTCGACACGGTCCCATGGAAACGACTTGCCCTTGGTCTCCTTTTCCCAGGCAGAGACTATGGATTCCCCAATCAATGATTGCAAAGATCGGTTAGCAAATACCGCCCAGATTCGAACGCTTTCTCGGTCTGCTAGTCTCTGGACGGTCTGAGCCAGCCAGTGAGCAAGAACCACTGTTTTTCCGCTTCCGGCAACCCCTCTTACCAGACGCGGTTTCCCATCAAGCTCCAAGTTGCAAAGGCGTTCCTGTTCGTTGGAGAGAACCGGGCGTAACAGCTTTCGTTTAGTTAATTGATTCCCGAGAAGGTAGGGGGATCCAGGGTCTTCCACGTTCGGAGCCTGGTAGGTTGCCTTCCCCTGAACGCTCTCCCATACCAGTTGGTTACCACGTCTTTTGGCAATTTGAGGGGTGAGAACGCTTAATAATGGTCGAAGATAGGGCTCCTCCATCTCGGCACGGCTAGCCAAGAAAATAACGGCTTCACGTGCTCGACTAATCGCGACATTGACCAGCCTTTTCCACTCGTCGTAGCTCCATCCATAGCTGCCGGCATTGACGGTATCGAAGACCACTATATCCGCCTCAGATCCTTGCTGGCTGTGCACCGTGGAGGCCATCCACGAAGTGAGTTGGTTCGCTGCAAGATAGGTGTGGACTTCCTTCGCCTGAGCTCGGAATGGGGTGATGAAAAGCCCCCGGGAGTCCCGAAAGGATGGATCCGCGAATAGCTTCTTCAGAACCTTGGTTGTTGCGGTGCGTATCCAACTACGATTTCCTGGGCCGCGTTCCGCGCGGATCGCAGGTACATCATCAGCATCTTCGTCTAGCACATGCCAAATCGCTCTTGGTTGTCCACGTAGCGTCGCCGGAAGTGAGTCAGGTCTTGAAGCGACATTTGTCGCCGTAGTAAGAAAGCCATCGTATTGATATCGCGATACGACCTGGCAGACTTCTGGGTGCATGCGATGTTGTTCCTGGAGAACATGGACACCATCGATCTCGGAGTGAATGCGGTCTAGATGACTCAGGCCACTTCTACCCAACCAGTTTCCTTGGTTAGGCTCAAGAATTCTGCTGATCCGGCTAATAGGCGCCAGCTGTTTCGAGTCGCCGATCAAGACGACTCGGCGGCTAGCGAGCAAAGATAGCGCGGCGATCGCAACGCGAGACATCAGTCCTGCTTCATCGACCATCACTGTGGTGAAAGGAGCTTTTTGGTCTTGCAAAAGTCTCTTGAGCTCATCCTGATTTAGATACATAGAGGCCTTGAAAGCCGTGCTTACAACCACTTTCACTTCGCGATTTATGAAATTCCGTCTCCCAGAGTCGACCATTTGGGAGAGCAAATTCTTGATTCGCATCCTTAGAATCGCTTTGCCTTGGGCGTCTTCCGTCGCCGAAAGTTCGATCGCCAAGGCTTCCACTTGCTCGAGAAAATCCGTTTCGGTCCCTGCCAGCAAATCATGCAACTGCTCGGCTGCGTATTTTTTGTAGGACGCTCCTTTTCCAATCCGCCTTATTTTTCCAGAAGCGAGATTTATCCCCAGATTTTTGGCAGCACGACCAATAGACAGAGCGACCGCATCCGTCGCACGGTTTGTGGTGGAGACAACCAGAATTCGTTCCGTAGGGTCGGAAAGAATCTGGGCGATTTGAAGCCCCGTTGTATAGGTCTTCCCGGTTCCAGGCGGCCCCCAAAGGACGCTCCATGAATGCTGCCACCACGACTGAAGATCGGGTAGACCGACATCTGTTGGTTGTCGAACTTTAGGGTGGATACCTCCAGCAGTCGCTGCCAGTCGTTCGGCGAGAAGTCGTCGAATCGCCTCAAAGGCAGAGGAGTTGTAGACTGCATCAAGAAATGAGAGGAACTCAAAAGGCTTTACGTAAAAGGAACCTCTTCGTGGTGGCGATTCCGGATTGGTCACGACGACGAAAATGCGACCGGTCGCTTCGTCGACCTCGAGCACCTCTCCCTTCCAGACTACCGATGGGTCATCATGCGGCTCGAGTAGTTCGACAGCGCCGGTTGCTTCGGGATCGTCTTCGAACGCTTTGAGGGAGCAGGGACGGAATGCTGTTGCGCCTTCCCAGGTCCAGTCAAATTCAACTGCATGCCCTACTTGGAGTTCGAATACGGTACCCGATTCGGAAGTTGAAACTTGCGTTACATTACGGCACTGGAGGCGTTTCCATTGCGATGCATCGCGATATTCGCGGCGGATTGCTTTCTTCGCATCATCAAGAAAATTGAGATCCTGCGCTGGCAGTTGCAATTCCATATCGAAGCTTGCGGGCGTCGATGATTGATTCCAGTCGCCGTATTCTGCTCCCATCGAACAAATCAGCCTTTTCCTTGGGTTCCCGTTGTCAGATGTAGCAGCAAGTTGCTCATGCTTGAGACGCATTGCTGTTTTTGACGGTCGTCGTCTTGCTAGTCCAAACTCTGGTCGCGGCGCCTGATGGTATTGTATTCGCAAGGAGCGATCAACTGAATTGCGGAAGTAGTTGCACCCACGCTCGGACTCGCTCAGAGCGATGCCCGTGTTGACCGATTTCAGATAGGGATCGTTCTTGATCTTCTTCAGCGACCATCCGCAGTCGGTAGACCACTGGTAACCACCTTGGCTACTTCAGGCATGGGGATGTGCCAATGGCTGAGGTTGGCTTATCAAAACCAGCAATTCCTAGGGAGATTTCGAAGTCGGTCCAATTCGCATCCCCGCCTTAAGAGTGACTGCATTGCCAGAGGTTTTAGCGGCATTCCCATCCGAATCGTAAGTGTCTTTGGGGGCGATCTGCCGAATGGGGAAATGGACGGGGTACAACGAATTATCCGCTACTCCCTTCCCATTCTGAACTACAATGCGGGTTATCCCCGAAGTTCTCCAACTCGGTATTTGCGGAACGCTTGGGATCGGGCTACAAACTCCTTGTCCACGTGACTCGATTTTTGCGAACAGCTCTTACCTGGAATACATCCTGAAGACTAGGCCAGCTGTGGAGGCATCGGAGACGTACGCGAAATCGCTTCCAAGTTCGAGCAGATTGGGTGATTACCAGAGTGGTTCTCAACGCATCGAAAGCGACTGGAAAGAGCCTGATATCGAGGTAGTTACAGGGATTGTGTTTCTCCCAGCGTCCTTGGAGTGGCTACGCGGTCGCGATTCCTTCCTTGCCTTTCCTCATCTGTTGAGACGAAAAAAGATGACAACGGTCCCCGAGCAGCTACCCGCTCGTCCACAGAGAGCCCTCCAGCAAACCACGATGGGAATCGTGCTTCTCTGCATTGCAGCAGTTGCTGCGCAGGCTGTGGGTTTGGTGAGCGTGATCAAATACGTCACGACCCGCGAAGCATGGGAAGCTCAGAAGAACCAGTTTTCTGAGGTCGCCTCCGAATGGGAGATGCTTTCACAATCGGCTCAGTCTCGAATATCGAGCCATCAGAAGCAGGAGATCGACGCAGAGCAGCGAAAGATTGCAGCTGAAAAGGAGCTTGAAGAAGCTCTCAAAAAACTGGCGGCGACGAAAGGCGAACTTGATGCGATCCAGAGTTCCGCAAACTCCGCTGTGGAATTGCAGAAGCGCGCTCAGGCAGAAGAGCAAGCTTCGCTGGACTCGATTCAAAAGCTGAAGGGAGAACTCGGGGAACTTGCCAAGCAGAAAGCTGCCATGCAGGCACAGATCGATTCTAGCAGCAAGGAGCTTCAGACCGCTCAGACCCGTCTGGCTGGCGACAAGGCCACTCTGGAGAGCCAGGACGCCACCATCAAGAGCAATGAAGCCAAGGTTGCCCAGTTAGATGCATCGTTGAAGGCTGCACGTGAAAATCTTCGAAAAGTGAGCGACGAACTCCTGGCCGCCAACAATGACGTTGCTGCGGCCCTCGAGGCGAAGAAGGAGGCGACAGTCGCAACCGAGGCGGCGATGAAGTTGGCCAAAGATGTGGAGAAGCTTCAGCAGGATCAGGCAAAGATCTCAGGTGAGATTGCTGCTCTTTCCATGCAAAAACTCGAATTAGAAAAAGACCTCACCACTTCGGATTCACGGATGAACAACGCCCGAGCAAAACTCGCGGAATATCTCGATAAATGGAATAATCGAGACCGGCTTAACCAGGAAGTCGATCAGATGTCTACGCGCGTCAACACCCTTAGAAAATCGGAAAGCGAACTGACGGACGGCATCTCAAGACTCACCGATCAATCGATCAAGTTGGAGACAAAAACCAAGGGGCTAACTCAAGAGATTAAGAATGCCGAAGCCCAGCTTGCCGATCTCAAGAACCAGCAGAAAGAAGCGCTGGCTGAGCTGCTGGAGCTGCAGAAGCTGAAGAAGGAGGCAGAAGGTAAGGGGGATGGCGGTCCAGGCGATGAAGGCGAGGAGGGGCAAAATGACTGACTTGATTCTCCCCTATCTTTTCGGATTGATCACGACCGCCGTTGTGCTGTTCCTATCGTCATTCAATTACTTCCGTGGGACTAAAGAGAGAGTCAATTACGAGCGCGAGCGGGCCTTGCTTCCAGATGCGGTTCGGCTCGAAAAACTCGTTGAGATGCGCAGGTCTGCACAGGATGAGTATGACCTTCTGGCCGAGAAGGTTTCCGATGCACGAGCGGTTGTTTCGGAACGCGATGACGCCCATGCATGGCTTGAGGCCAATCGCGAGAAACTTCTCCAGCTCAAGGCGGAGCGGGAGACTCAGGAAGCGGTTCGAACCGAGCTAGATTCTCTAAGAGCCGAAATCGACAAGAAATTCAAAGAGAAACAGGACTTGGATGAATCGATTGCAACCTTGAAGGGTGAGCACCTGTTTCATCAGAGCCTCCGGGATCAAGGTCTGGAGGAAATTCAAAGGCTGGAAGATTCCAAACGCGAAATTGCGGATGAAATCATTCGGCTTGAAAGTGCTCTGGAGCCGATGCGAATCCGCATTGCTGGTATCGAAAGTCAAATCGAGGTGGCGAGAGAGCGGGAGCAGGCAGTTCTGGAAGGCCTGAAGGCTCAAAGCCAGCAATTACTTCGTCAGATTGAGCAGTCCAACGATCGGATCAACGCTCAGCGTTTGGAATTAGAAGCCACATCTAGGGAATTCAATTTACTGAGGGAGCAGATCGGTGAATCTCAGATAGCGAAGCAGAAAGTCATCGCGGCAATCGATTCGTTAGAAGCGGAGCTACAGTTTCAGGGCCAACTCCGGGATAAAGCAACAGAAGAGTTAAAGGCTTTGGAAGCCAGCAAGCAGGATCTAGTTGCGGAGCGAGTGAGGCTGGAAAGTTCTTTGGAGCCGCTGCGAGTGCAGTTGGCAGGAATCGAGGGCCAGATTGATGCTGCGAAGGAACGGGAACGGGCTGTCTTGGAGGGCCTGAAAGCGCAGAATCAGCAATTGGTTAGTCAGTTGGACCAGACCCGTGATTTGCTGAAGACAGCGAGAAATGATTTTGATGAGCTAACGAACAAGACCCAGGTTCTCAACGAGCAGAGATCGCGAATTTCAGCCGAAGTACAAGGATTGGAACGCGAGAAGGTGGCGCTCGAGGATTTGATCAAGAATCTGCGGCAGGACTGGAATACCGTTCTCCGATTGACCGGTCAGGATGAAGGGGCCGATGCACGACGAACCCAAGAGCTTTGGCAGCCTTACATCCGGCAGAAAGCATCGGACTTTCCGCAAAAGTCCGCTCGGTCGGAAGCTGAGTGCCTGCGGGGAGCGGAGCAGTACCTCACCAAGCGAAATCTCTATTTCCCCAGGCGAGTGCTTAGGGCATTCCACACCTCTCTGAAAGTGACCGATATATCGCCCCTGGTAGTTCTCGCAGGGATCAGCGGGACGGGTAAAAGCGAACTGCCCAGGCGGTACGCCGAATCGATGGGGATGCATTTTTTGAATGTTGCGGTCCAGCCTCGCTGGGACAGCCCTCAGGATATGTTCGGGTTTTTCAATTATCTGGAAAATCGGTACCGAGCGACCGAGCTTGGAAGGGCCCTTGTGCAGATGGACCCCTTCTACAAAGAAGAGAACCGAGGCTGGTCGATACCCGAAGGTTGGGATCATTCTCTTTCCAGCCAAATGCTGCTGATCCTTCTGGATGAAATGAATCTGGCCAGAGTCGAGTACTATTTCAGCGAGTTCCTCAGTCGTCTGGAGACGCGTCGCGGCATTGATCGCAATGACCCGGAGAGCCGCAGAAAGGCAGAGATCGGCTTGGAGGTAGGATCAGGAAAGAGCAAGACGCCAATCATGCAGCTATTCGTTGATCGGAACGTCCTCTTCGTTGGAACGATGAACGAGGACGAAACAACTCAGGCGCTTTCCGATAAAGTCATCGATCGTGCCAACGTCCTTCGATTTGGTCGGCCTGGCAGAGTCGAGAAGTCGCCTGAGAAAGGGAATAAAGAGTCGACCGATTCACGAATCCCCTATGCTGTCTGGAATTCCTGGTGCCGAACGCCTGAATCACTACCCGATGACTTGAGTGCACGGGTTGGGGAATATATCGATACGCTTGACGAAGCGATGATGGAGATCAAGCGACCCTTTGGATTCAGGACTCGCAACAGTATTCTCAGTTATGTAGCCAACTACCCAAATGTGAACGATGATTCCGCCGAGGATGCGGTAGCGGATCAGATCGAACAGAAGATTCTTCCGAAGTTTCGCGGTCTTGATCCACGTGACAACGCGACCAAGTCGGCGCTCAGCAAGATCAAGAATCTTCTGTCGCGATTGAAGGACGATCTCCTGATCCAGGCGATCGACCAGTCCTCCAGGGACGGTCAGTTCGTCTGGATGGGGGTCAATCGATTCGCCGAGCAACTCGACGAGACTATCTAAGACTACGTTGGGCTCCCACTCATGCCAGCACCCCGCCTGTCCGTCTTCATCAGTAGTTGGCCGTGGACCGTGCCCGAACGGCATGAGTCACTGGATTCAGGGAATCTGCAGCGAGGCTTTGTCACTCTTCCTTTTCAACATGATTCGCAGGTGATCTGCGACGAAACCCGCGATCCCCTTCCGCTTGCAGCCCGGTGGGGCGATGCGCATGGAAATCGATGGAGCAAATATGAGCTACCCCGTGGGGAATCCCATAACGTCAAGACGTTAATTCATTTTGACATTGGAAAGGTAGGCGAACACACAAAGGTAGAGGTACCGCTGGGGGAAGGGGTGTCTCGGAGTCATTTGGACGAGATTCTCGACAGTGACGATCCAGTTCCGCCGAATCTGCGTTTCTACGAGAAACTCAGGAACATGGTCGATCAGCATATCCACTTCATGAATGATCTGGTGGATCACATCTATTCGAACCGGTATTACTGGGAAGGGAACTGCCGAGGACTGGAAGTTCGCCCTGTCATTCGTGCGGTCCGTGCATGGCGGAAGGCCGGCGAGAAGGACAGTGCTCGCTTAGCCTTGATCGTCAAACTAGCGAGGGAATACGCCAGGCTGCTGGGCCAAGTCTGCGAGAGTCCAAGGGTAGTTCTGAGGCGATCTCGCGAATTCCAGAATCTCTCTCGGATCCAGGAAATCGATGCTGCCTGCCTGCGATGGATCGCCAGACAGCCTGGCCGAGACATCTACGAGAGAGCCGGTTCGCGACAGCAATTGCTTGGCGTGGTTCGAAAGGAAGACACTGATACGCTGGAAAATCGGGTTGTTCGGGATCTACTGCACCGGGCTCGCGTCGAATGCTCAAACTACCTGTCCCTCTACCGCGAGTTTGAGGGGCACGATCGGGTGCGGATGGTTCGAAGCTTCCGGCACAAGATCGTAGATTGGCAGCAGACCAGCGAAATCGGCAAAGCCAAGTCGCTCACCGGCCCAGTACAGCCGAACTATGTTCTGCTCCACGAACCGAAGTATCGTAAGCTGTGGGATGCCTATCAGGCACTGATTGCACAGCAGAAACAGAAAGATGACATCTGGAAGTGGCGCGACCGCACCTTCAGCGAGTGCTGTCAGATGATCGTGCTTGCTGCGCTCGCCTTTCTGGGACGAGACGGTCAAGGGATGAAATCCGATGTTGTTCTCCAGCACGAGGCGATATCGGGAACTTTCGTATCGCATCAGACCGAACTTGGCTTCTTCAGTATCCAAGGGGACCGTAAGCGCCATTCCGTGCTTCTGTGCCCAGGTCATCAGGCCTTTCGTTGCCCCTGGATCGATCGATCCTTTTATCCGCTATCTGCAGATTTCTATCTGGTCGAAGCGCGTGATCGCGATGAGGCTAGAATCCTTCCATTCTGGTGCTTTTCCGGAGATATCTCGGAAGCGCTTCCCGAAGGAATTGGATTGCTTGAGGGAAGCTTGGCAAACGTAGCCAAACCATACCGCATACTGCCGAAAATACTTGTTTATGAGCAACCAGAAGCAGAGCGGAAATTCTTCGGTGGACGTGGCGAGGTTGTGAATGTCGCGAATCCGATGCAGCAAGTTATGGAATTTTCATCGATGATTATCAATGGCATGGAAGTAAGCCTTCCTGGGGAAGCTAGATGACTTCCCCCGGGATCGGAATCTCATTGGATGACTTTTGGCTGAGGTACGCTTACCTGAGCGAAGGGCCGAGCGGCGATGAATTGGTATCTCGACGGCTAGGCATCTCTGGGGCAATCCCTGACGCTATCCTGCTCCCGCGGCTTGAGGGGGAACCGTGTCGATTCGATATTGGAACCGTAGCGCACCCGAGAGGAACAGGAAGAAACTGGCCTCGTGAGGCGATTGTCGATACCAGCCACGGCAGTGGAAGGCTGCCTTTGGGAGGGCTTCTGCATCGCATCGAAAGTGGTAACAGGTGGTACTGGCAGCAGGGGGCTGAAGAAACAGTCTCATGCTCTGACAGTTTTGCGGCAGCAGTCGCGCAGGTACGACCTAATAGCGAAAAGAATCTTGTCGTAGCGGTACCCAATCATTGGAACGTATCCCTGCAGCAAGAAATGCTGGATTCGTTCCAGAAGGAGAATATACGAGCGAGATTGCTCTGGAGGCCGATCGCGGCTGCTCTCGAATGGTTCGCGAGTTTCGGTGACCAAATCGAGTTCGGTGGAGCCTCTTCGGACAATCCACCGGGGAAGCTTCTTTGTATTCACATCGGTTATGCCGATATCGAAGTCACCGAGTTGGAACTGGTTCCTTGGAAGGACGATGCCAATAGGCACGTCGTCGTTCCTGGACGCAAGCGACCGGAAGAGACCGACCGGATTCCAAGTTTTGGATTCAAGCAGATCCTGGATGAGTTGGCCAGAATAATCCAAGCTCGCAAGGATCCTCTGTTTGAAGAGGGGGATATCCTGTCCCGATTATGGAATGCGATGTGGTGTTCCGGTGAACTGGACCAACTGATTGCGAACCATCGTTTTCGCAAGACGGACACAGTTTCGATCTCGGAGGGGATGGAGGCCATTCTTTGCGGTGTCCCCCAACTTGAGGTCGGAGAGGTGAGAGCGAAGCTTCAGTCATGCCGCAAGCGACTGGACAGTAAATACTTCGGAATGATTCTCACCGGGCCCATGGCCTCCAGTTTGTTTCAGGATGGAACTGAGGTCAGCGCCTGGTTGCTGGACAGCCTTGCTGTATCCAGCAGTCGGATGCTGATTGAAGGAAAGAATTCATGTCAGGGAATGGTATCCCGGGGCGCCTGCCGATTTGCGAAAATGCTGCAAGACGGTCAGCCTACCTACCTGGATACCTTGCCGCGATTGGAGATGGTGATTCTGGAAAAGGGAGAGCCGACCTGGGTTGATCTGTTGCAACCTGATCAGAAGTGGGTTGAAGGAGGCAGGGAATGGCAGCGACCGGAGCGAGTTCGAAATCTATTCATCGCCCCGCTGCAGGTCGATTTGAAATTGGCGATTTCTCATCAGGACTTTGAG
>JBIINB010000236.1:0-4252 GCA_044337705.1 Pirellulaceae bacterium
AGAAACGCCCCAGGCCGGAGGTTCCCTTCTAGACCACACCCACTTGATCTACGGGAGCTGTCTGGGAAATGCCAACTCCCATAGCACTCGCAATCTTCCGATCCTTCTGGCTGGCGGCCGGTATCGCCATGGTCGCCACCTGGAATTCGATGAAAAAGAAAACACGCCCCTGGCCAATTTATTCGTCACCATCCTGCAGAGAATGGGGATGGAAACCGACCGCTTTGCCAGCAGCACGGGCACCTTGTCAATTCCCGCGGACTGACTTGAGGAATCATCTAGCGCGCGGCTGGGGGAACAGCCGAACGGTCCAAGCCGATCGGCAAGCAGACTTGAGGAGCTCACGGACGGCGATGCCCTGGAGTCTTTTCGCTACTTGCGTTTGTTTCATGACCCCGTCAACTCGAAAATCGCCTCGATCTCCACGGCGATGCCCGAAGGCAGGGTATTGGTGCCAAGGGCGCTTCTGGTCCCAATCCCGCGATCTTCACCCCACAGATCGGCAAAAAGCTGACTGCAGCCGTTGACCACGGCGGGCTGTTGAAAAAAATCGTCGGTGGATCGAACCAAGGCCAGCACCTTGATGACGCGGTGGATCCGATCGAGCGATCCCAGTCCGGCTCGAAGGGTCGCCAGCATCGCCAAGCCGACCTGACGCGCCGCGATCTGCCCTTCCTCCAGCGTCATGTCCCCGCCAACGGTGCCGGTGATTAGCGTTCCATCCGGCTTCAAGGGGCCATGCCCCGACAGATAAACCATGCGGTCGACAATCAACATCGGCTTGTAGAGCCCGACGGGTTTGGGAGCCGGAGGCAGAGTCAACCCAAGTTCAGCAAGTTTTTTCTCAGCCGACATCCATAGATTCCTTATTGAATCGGTTGTTGTATGCGGTCATCCTCGAATGACATGTCTTGCGTTCCGACTGTCCGCCGTCGATCGTATCAATTATGTTCCAGAATTGGCGAGGCACCAAGGGCGGATGGAGATGTGGGGAGAGGATCACTTGCTGCTGAGATCGATTTTCTCAACACCGACCTGTGAGAACCTGAAACAGTGGAATCATCGTAAAGACGGAGCGGAATCGGTCTGGTTGGACTGCGGTTTCTGTGGCTGAGATTTCTCTTTGAGGCTGGTCGGTTTGGGTTAGGTCACTGTGGTATTGGGAGCAAAAACTTCGAGGGATCAAGGATGACATCCAGGAAGCGTATCCGAGCGTCACAAATACCGAGGTCTGCCCAGCGGATCCAGATGGTTGGATTGCTGCTTCTGGCGGCCAGCCTTCTTCTGGCGTTGATTCTACCGGCCGCCGGAATCGAGACATTGGATCTGGGGTCTAAAGCGGATAGCGTTCTTGTTTCCGAGGCGACGCCCGATTCGGATTCCATCGATTCCAATGGCCAGCGTCATACCATCCACGTCTACATTCTGCTGGCAGCCAGTGGCATGGCGGGACTGGCGATGTGGCTGATCGCCGATCAACTGGGACGAAGTTCCGCGCGACGAGCAACAGGGTCAAAAAGGCGCAGCAGATGATCAGATTGTCGTTGGCATCCCGTTGAGGCAACTGTATTTCAAATGCAAGCGAATGCCCTGGACCGCAGCATGAAGTCCGAAAGTATCCTCTCGGGAATCATTTCATGACAAATTCCGAATCGATGGCAGGTTCGATTACGATTCTCCTTCGAAAGGTGGAGTCTGGGGACCAGAAGGTGCTTCAGGACCTTTTCAATTACTACTTCCGCGGACTGGCCGCACGCGCAAGAAAACTGATCGAAGTCCGTGGAGGAACTCGCGTTTCCGATGAGGAAGATCTTGTCATGATGGTCATGACCGCGTTTCTTACCGACCTGACCACAGGTGAGCTTCACGGGATCCGCAGTCGCCATGATGTCTGGCGACTGCTCTACCGACGAATTCAGCTTCGTTCCATCAATCTGGTCCGTGATGAACGAAGGATGAAGAAGAAGGAGGTAGGGGAATCGCATTTGGAGGTCGCACCGGGCGCAAACGCTTGGCCAGCGATGCAGATGCAGCCTGGGCGAAACATCGAGGATCTGGCTCGATACCAGGATGAGCTGATTGAACTGCTGAAGCAGCCAACTGAGAAAGAGATCGCGCAGCTTCTTTTCGAGGGCAGGGAGATTCCGGAAATCAGCCTATTGCTCGGGAAATCACCTGCCACGATCTACCGAAAGATCGACCGGATCCGAAGCCGATGGACTGCCGGTTCCAGCACCATCTGAGCCGTGTCGCTGAAAAGAGTCACTGAAACGTGTCACTGAATGGGAATTCAGCTTCGATCGATCGGTGGAAATGCTCCATGGGGGCTGTTCCATCCGATCAACGATTCTGTTGCGGTCCCATACGATCGTATTTGGTCTGATACTTCCGATAGAGTTCCGTGTGGTGGTTGGTCAGATCGACCGGCCTTCCCCGAACCCAGGCAGCGGTCACCTGAGTGGGGATTTCCAGAATATCTCCGTCGGCAACAAAGAGATTTGCTTCTTTGCCTACATCGATCGAGCCGACTCGATCGGCGACACCTAGCACTTCTGCTGCCGATAGCGTGATCGCCCTGAGCGCCTCGTCGGGGGTCAGACCATGCGCGCTGGCCATGGCGGCGTGGTAAGGAAGATTGCGGACGTTGGCCGCGCTGAATCGGCCTGATCCGGAAATGCAGAAGCGGATTCCCTGATCTCGCAGTCGCGAAGGCAATGTATACGCTTCGTCATAGGGTTTTCCGGTCCGTGGAACGCGATAGACTCCCCCGACGATCACCGGAGTCTGTGTTTCCTTGAGCAAGGGTGCGCACTGGTCAGCGTCCAGTCCTCCATAGAGGATCAGTTTCAGCCGATTGGAGCGGGCGAAGGAGATAGCTGATTGAATCTGCGCCGCGTCGGCGGCATCGACGATCATGGGGATCCTTCCCTCGACCAGATCCTGCATTCCTTCCAGTCTGGCGTCGTAGGGTATCGATTCCGGCGAATCGATCTTTGCCTTTCCATAGATGCGACTCTTGTCGATCCATTCCTGAAGTTCCTCCAGCCGCTTCTCTGGAGCCAGATCGCCACCTGCCCCGCCACCGCGTCCGCGCCGACTGATCGGTGGGGCGCTGAAGCGTGGCCATTGGAGATGCATGCCAAGGGTCGGGACCAATGCCATATCTTCGTAGGTCCAACCGTCCAGACGCATCAGTGAACTTTTTCCAGCCAACCAACCACCCGACGGGACGGTCAGTGCCAGAAGAACTCCGTTGGCCCGTGCCACTGGGATCGCTTCGCTGTCCGGATTGAATGCGACTTGAGTCCGAACATTGGAATTGATCTCTCCTGTCTCTGCTGTATCGATCGTCGCGCGCACTGATTCGATTTCGATCAATCCAATCTGCGAAAATGATTCAATCAATCCAGGATAGAGATGTTTTCCTTGCAGATCGACCTTCAGCGATCCCGGGGCCTCTGGCGGTTCCCCTGCCCCAACCCATCGTATGATGCCATCTTCGATCAGAACCGATCCGCCATCGATCACAGGTCCTGAGACGGGATGGACCTTGGCATTCCGAAGGATGACCGGCTGTTTCGGATCAGCCCCGGGAATCTGATCGCTACCCAACGCGACCGCAGAGCCTGCTGAGGCCAGCAGAAACATTGCAACATGATTCACAAGGTTCTGCAGCTTCATTCTTCTTCTCCTTCGAAATGGTCTTCCTCACCATGCTTGTGGTGGCAGTACTCGTCGTGACGCGGCCAAAGCATCGATTCATCCAGTGGTCTCCGCCCAGGTTCGGCCATCGGCACTTCCTCGCGAAGAATCCTCTGTACCAGCTTCTGATGCAGCGCCTGATTTTCCTGCCGGCGCTGGATATCTTCCTGGCGATCGAAGAATTTGGCTCCTTCAATCCATGTCTGCTCGCACCGTGTCTGGGTCGACAGGGGCGATCCGTTCCAGAGGACGAAATCGGCGTGTTTTCCTGGTTCCAGCGATCCTACCCAGCGATCGATGCGGAGCTGTTTGGCGGGGTTCAGCGTGACAAACTGGAGCGCAGTATGGGGGTCGAGTCCTCCATATTTGACGGCTTTGGCCGCTTCATGATTCAGGTGCGTCCCCAGCTCATTGTCATCGCTGTTGAAAGAGACGACGATTCCCATGCGGTGCATCAGCGCGCCATTGAAAGGGATCGCGTCAACTACTTCAAACTTGTAGCCCCACCAGTCGGAAAAACTGGATCCCATCGCACCGTGGCGAGCCATCG
>JBIINB010000106.1:0-14681 GCA_044337705.1 Pirellulaceae bacterium
GCGACTTGAGGACGGTGGCAATGGTCACGTCCGCCTTCTGCCACCCCTGTTCGGCGCCAGGCATGCCCACTTTGGTCATTCCGGTGCGAACCGGGACGTTACCCCCCAGAAAAGCCGCGCGACCTGCAGTGCAGCTCTGCTGGCCGTAGTAGTCGGTAAAACCGAGTCCTTCGCGGGCGATGCGGTCGATGTTGGGGGTGCGATACCCCATCATGCCGCGGTTGTTGTGGCTGATGTTCCATGTGCCGATGTCGTCACCCCAGATGACAACGATATTGGGTTTTTTCTGCTGAGCCATCGCGGAGGCTGGCAGCAGTGCCAACCAGGCACACGCCACAAGTCCCAGGTAACCCATCGCGGCGGCTCTCAGCCGCTGCCCTGATACGATTCGCATTCCTTCTTCCTTTCAAAAAACGAACCTCGCCAATTCGGCGCGGTAACCATCCAGTTGGCTAGCCGAAAGGCGCCTTCTTCCACCACATCAAGCGAAGCATAGTCGCGCCGGGAGTCGGAACAGACATTGCATTCGCCCACCGGCTCGATCGCCCCATCAGGCGACTGTGAATCTGGGCAATGGTACCACAGCACCGGTCTGACCAACGATTGGTCGGTTCAGGCATGCGAAATTCTTTTCCGCACCCTCTTTAGTCTTCAAAGAATCCAAAAATATTGATTATCGCTCCAACGCCCGCTGGGCGAGTATTGGCCGCTGGGGCTCGCCAGGATGCCCTTTCGGGCAATTCAGCCACTTGCGCTTCCAGGGTTCGGCTGCGATGAAGCTGCCTCCACCTGCACCAGGGGCTCCAGCAGACTGCCCAGACGCACCAAGTCGGCCAGTGTTTCCACTTCCATTTTCTCCATCACCTGGGCGCGATGCGCTTTGACGGTCCGCTCGGCGATTCCCAGAGCGACGGCGATCTGTTTGTTCAGTTTCCCCTGGATAACCAGCGAAAAAATTGCCCGCTCCCGATCGGTCAGCGATTCGAAACGAGTCCGAATCTGGTCGATACGCTGCTGGCTGGAACTGTTCATCCGCTGGGTTTGTAGCGCTTGGCCAATGGCTTCCAGAAGAGCCTGGCGTTCGACCGGTTTGGTGAGGAAATCGATCGCCCCTGCCTTGATCGCCCGGACGCTCATAGGGATATCCCCATGACCGGTCAGGAAGATGATCGGCAACCGGCAACCCTGTCGCGTCAAGGCGGCCTGAAGTTCCAGGCCGCTGGGACCTGGCATCCGGACATCCAGCACCAAGCAGCCAGGAGCATCGGGAGGAGGATTCATCAGGAACTCGCCGGCGCTGGAGTAGCTGGCCACTTCAAAACCGGCAGCTTTGAGCAGACGCCCCAAGGCGACGCGCAGCGAGTCATCGTCGTCGATCAGGTGAATCACGGCGGGCATTTCATTCATCGCATCACCTCCTGGGGTATCGAGCTGGTTGAAGATAGCGTTATGGGCGCCAATGGCAAACTGAAATGGAAAGCGGCACCACCCTCCGAACCGTTTTCCATCCAGATGCGGCCACCATGTTCCTCGATCAACGACCGGGATATCGCCAGCCCCATCCCCATCCCTTCCCGCTTGGTGGAAAAGAACCGGTCGAACAGTTTGTTTCGCACCGCTTCCGGTACTCCAGGCCCGTTGTCCTGGACGGTGACGACCACCTGATTATCCTTCAGAGAACTGGAAATACGGAGTCGTTTCGGTCCCTCTAGCTCGGCCATCGCTTCCATCGCATTGACCATCAGATTGAGCATCACCTGCTGGAGGTGGACGCGATCGGCCAGCACCACGGCATCGACCACCAGCGGATCGATCGCCACCTCCACCCCCCGTCGTTCGGCCTCCCCACGCAGAATCGCGACGACGTCGGAGATAACCAGCTGCACGCCGATCGGTTGCCGTTCGACTTCCCCTTGCCGCAGCAGAGCCCGAAGCCTTCGAATCACCTCGCCAGCGCGCAGGTCATCGTTCCGGATATCGGACAGGATGCGACGCACTTCGTCGAGCGACGGGGCAGGGGCCTCCAGCAGCAGCTCGGCCGCCTCCGCATTGCTTAGGATCGCACCCAGCGGCTGATTGATCTCGTGAGCGATCGAGGCGGTCAGTTCGCTGAGCACGGCAAGCCGGGATGCATGGACCAGCTCGCGTCTGGCTTCCTCAGCCCGCTGCTTTTCGGTGTTATCGATCACCGCCACCAGCGCCATCAATCCGCCACCCGATTCGATTGGAGTCAGGCTGATCTCCATCGGAAATTCGGCTCCCTGCTTCTTCAGACCAGTCAGCGACGATTCGAAACCTAATCGCCGCAGGGCGGGATCGGAGAAAAAGTCGACCAGCTTCTTTTGCTGCGAAGCGTGGAATCTCGCGGGGAGCAACAGGGTCATTGGCTGTCCGATCAACTGCTCTTCCCGATACCCGAACAGCTTTCCCGTCTGGTGATTGGCCAGTTCGATCTCTCCTTTCGAATTGACCATCAGCATCGCGTTGGGGGTCGATTCGACCACCAGGCGAAATCTTTCTTCGGTCCGCCGACGCTGATCCATTTCCTGCAACAACAGCCCATAGGCCTCTCGCCGCTCCCGCACCCCCACCGCCATGACCAGCAGGGGCAGCGAGAGCGCCAGCAGAAACAGCTGCAGTTGGAGCACATGGTCATCGGGAGCCCCTTGAACAAAAGGGCCTAGCCCCTGAATCGCGCTACCGGTCGACAGGTAAGCGATCGCCAGCAAGGCCCAGCTGACCCCTGCCACCTCGAACCGCAAAGCGGCCCAGACCAGGAGCGGAATCGGTGCATAGACAAACGCGGCGAACTGATTGGCAACGGCAGGCTTGGTGAAGACCCAAGCTGCAGTCGCCAACAAAAAGAGCCCCAGCGCCGTTCCCTCGATCACTCGAATCCACGGCGCATCCCGCCACTGCCGCCACCCCCCCATCAGCAGCGAGGTAAACGCGGGGGTGGCGATCAGCATCCCCAGTGCAATAGAAAGGACCGCTCGGATCGCGATCGGCCAGACATCGGGCTTCCCTTGAGCCAGTCGCACCAGATCACCAGGAATTGACGTGGCCAGAGGAACTACCAGCCCTGCCGCGACGACAAAGATCAGCATCCAGGGAACCGTGGCAAAAGGAATCGCACTGCACCACCGGCGTACCACCCACACGGCCGCCGCAACCGTCGCGAAATGAAAGGGTGCGATAAGTAGCGCCTGGGAGCCAGGGATTTGTGGATCGCCATAGTAAGCGGCAACGGCGCCCACACACAGCCCCAGAAATACGTTCCACCAATGATGCAGTGGCCAGATCAGCAAGGCGCTAAAGGTAAGCGCTCCAGGTACCCATACGGTCGTTCTCTGGTAGGGTGGAAACCGCAGGAGAAAGGTCAGCCGCTGGAAAAGAAAAAAGGCGATCGCGAAGAGCAGAATCCGTCCTAGATGTCCCCAGATTGTCCCAACAACCTTGGGCAGCTGGTCAGGCAAATTCTCCCCCTTGCGATCACTGGTTACCATCCCGCAACTCTTCTTTGGAATCGTCGTGTCGCATGCAGTTGATAATGCAACAAGGACGAAGGAGTTGGCGACCCTCTTGCCACATACCCCGCCATCTTACCCACCAAATCCATACTCGCCAAACCTATAGTTGTTTTTACCTATTTCCAGCGACTTCGCCTGTCTCGCTCCCGGTTGCAGCTTTTGCGATCGACCTTTAGCCTGGAAGTCTTGATGGCATGCACGTGGTGGCATGCCCTGGCAAAGTCGGTCTGGTCCCACATTGCAGTTCGGGGGTGCAACTTGATCGATCAGCGCCAGATGGATAGCCAACTTCCAAAATGGTCTGGGCTCGCCTCAGGGTCGACCAGCCGTTCGACCGCTTCTTCGACATTGCCAGCGCCACTGGAACAGGCGATCGGTCATATCCTGCAGCAGCTCTCCGATCAGCAGAACGAACAAGGGTTCTGGACAGGGGAGCTGGCCGCCTCCGCCCTGTCGACCGCAACAGCCATCAGCGCTCTTTGCCTTTCGCTGCGCAGCGAAAACCAAAAGCCCTCAGGACTACCGCGACTGGCCATGGCACAGTGGATCGAACAGGGGGCCAAGTGGTTGCGGCAGACGCAAAGGTCCGACGGCGGCTTCGGAGATACCGATCGATCGGTTAGCAACATCGCGACCACGCTGCTGGCGATCGCGGCCTTTCGGCTGCTACGCCAAACCCGATCCGGAGGCATCCTTCCGGGTGATCCCAACGAAGATCTCGCTCGTTCGGATCTCGCATGGAAGTACGTCGAGCAGCAGGGCGGCTGGGATGCCCTGCGGGCGCGCTATGGCAAAGACAAGACCTTCGTCGTTCCCATCCTCACCAATTGCGCACTGGCCGGTCTGGTCGATTGGAGACAAGTACCCAGCCTCCCTTTCGAAGCCGCAGCGCTTCCGCAGTCGTTCTATCGCTGGGTTCGAATGCCGGTGGTCAGCTATGCCATCCCGGCTCTGGTGGCGATCGGTCAGGTGAAGTTCCATCAAAGCCCCCCAGCCTTCTGGCCCCTTCGCTCACTTCGTCGCCTTTGCCGTACCCCGACGCTGGCCGTCCTGCGGCGCATGCAGCCTGACAGCGGTGGTTACCTGGAAGCGGTACCACTGACCAGTTTCGTGCTGATGAGTCTGGCAGAGATGGGTCTGCACCAGCACCCCGTGGCCGTCGATGCCGTCCGTTTCCTAGGCGATTCGATCCGCCCCGATGGCAGCTGGCCAATCGACACGAATCTGGCCACCTGGGTAACCTCCCTGGCGATTCGCGGCGCGGCCGGATGCCAGCAAGTCGGAAACGATGGATCCTGTCAGCCATTGATCGGCCCCAAGTCGATCGACTGGTTGGTCAGCTGCCAGCATCTCCAGAAACATCCATTCACCGGTGCCCAACCGGGTGGTTGGGGATGGACCAACCTCAGTGGAGCTGTACCCGATGCCGATGACACCCCCGCCGCACTGCTTGCCCTGCACGCATGGTGGCTAGCCGAAGGGTCCTTCGCAACGGCTCCCCCACCGGCGATGCAACAAGCGGTTGCTAAGGGAGTGCGCTGGCTGTTGAAGTTGCAGAACCGTGATGGCGGTTGGCCCACCTTCTGCCGGGGGTGGGGAACATTGCCATTCGACCGCAGTGGAAGCGACCTTACCGCCCACGCCCTGCGCGCATTGCTGGCCTGGAATCCTCAACGCGGCCTGCCTCCCATAAGCTCGCATTGGCTGCCGGACCTCCCGAGTTGGCAACAAGCCATCCAGCGCGGGGTGCAGTTCCTCCTCCGGCAACAACAATCCGACGGCTCCTGGCTGCCTTTGTGGTTCGGCAATCAGTCCGATTCTCGCGAAGAGAATCGAATCTACGGAACAGGCAAGGTATTGCTTGCCCTCCATGCCCTGCAAAAGGAACCTCAGGATTGGAATATGCGGGCTAAACTCCCCGATCGCCTGGAGCAGGCGATCGATCGTGGCTGCGGCTTTCTGTTATCTAGACAAAACGCTGACGGTGGATGGGGAAGTTCGGAAGGTACCGCCTATGGCGGATGGCTAAGCAGTCGCCATACAAAGCCGCTCGGTGATACCGAGTGCGAAAAATCAACCACGCGGAGTTCCATCGAGGAAACAGCAGTCGCCCTGGAAGCCTTGGTCGATCGAGGTAGCCAGGGCCTCGCTCAGGAAGCTATACTGAAGGCGGGCGAGTTTCTGTGCCTTGCGGTCTCCCAGGGGTGGCTGGAGCAAAGCAGTCCCATCGGCTTCTATTTCGCGAAGTTGTGGTACTACGAAAAACTCTATCCGCACGTTTTTTCGCTCCCTGCGCTCCGGGCCCTGGCGGCTCTGCCTTCCTCCAAAAGACAGGACACCTTCCCGATCGCCTAAGATTTGTTGTGGCCCGGGAAGACTTGCCGAAGGAATTGCCGTCGGATCACTTTCGAATCCAGTTGTTGCAGCGATAGGACGCTTGAGCGAACCCATGCATAACGACGACGGCGACATCGCCATTGCATCCAATCCAGCGAACGGCTCATCGCTGGCCACCAACGCATCTTCAGGCAACCGGGACGGAGCTTCCGAAGGTTCTAAGAAGTCGGTGCGTCGCAAGACCAGCCATCTCAAACTGGTTCCTGAGACCCGGGAACTGCGCGAGCAGATCAAAGCCCGCTGTGACGAGGTCGCCGCTCGCATGGATCGGTCCCACGCGCTGACCAAAGATCAGATGGAGCAGGTGGCGCGGCGGTTGCTCGAGGAAATGGGTCTGGGTGAAGGCTACGTCGGCTGGACGATGGTACTGCTGAGCAGTGCGTTCTTCCGCGATCAGGTTGCGGCGACCGATCCTTCCAGGCGCCTTTTCCTGCTGCCTCACTGCCTCAAACACGCCGAAGGCTGCCCTGCCGACTACGACGAATTCGGGATGAACTGCAAGAAGTGCGGCGCTTGCTCGATCGCCGACTTCCGCTCCATCGCCGAACAAATGGGCTACAAGGTTTTGGTCGCCGAAGGCTCCCCGGTGGTCCTCAAGATCATCGTCAGCGGTTACGTCGATGCCATCGTCGGGGTTGCCTGCCTGAATGTCCTGGAAAAGGCGATCGACAAAATCCTGTTGGCCGGCATTCCGTGCATGGCCGTGCCGCTGCTTTCCAGCGATTGCCGCAATACCAGTGTCGATGAGGACTGGGTTCTGGACATGGTGCGGGTGCAGCAAGTGAAGCCCGCCATCCAAACCCGTTCGTACGTCCACCTGATGCGAGCTGCCAGCGGTATGTTCGAATCCCCTCGGATCGATGAATTGGTGCTGCGGCAAAGACCTGTTTCGGCTTCCGAAGACGACTCCGACCCAATCGCATTCACCGAACGGGTGGCGGTTGAGTTTCTGGCCAAAGGTGGCAAGTACTCAAGGCCTTTCATCACCCTGGCCGCCTACGATGCACTCACTGGCGGCAACGCCACCATGTCCGATGGAGCCCGCACGGTGGCGGCATTTCCTGATGCGATCTATCGCGCCGCAATGAGCATCGAGATCTTCCACAAAGCCAGTCTCGTCCACGATGACATCGAAGACGACGACGCCTTCCGCTACGGGGAAGCAACCATGCACCGCCGACTGGGGGTTCCAACCGCCGTCAACGTCGGTGATTATCTGGTGGGACTTGGCTACCGGATGGTCAGTCGCGAACGGCAGGCACTTGGGTCCGATGTCTCAGCCGACATCCTGGAAATTCTATCGCATGCCCACATGAGACTCTCAGAAGGCCAGGGCGCCGAACTCTTCTGGCGGGATGGAACCCAAAAGCAAATCGCCCCACTAGATGCACTGAAAATCTATGCCCTCAAGACGGCGCCCGCCTTTGAAGCAGCCCTGCTGACCGGAATCCGCCTTTCGGGACAGTCGATCCCAACAGAACCAGTGCGGCAGTTCGCTCGGAATCTGGGGGTTGCCTTCCAGATCCTCAACGACCTGGGGGATTGGCAAGGGGATCAGCACAACAAGATGCAGGCCGCAGCCGATCTCCTGGGCGGTCGTCCAACCATCCTCCTGGCTCTTGCTATGCAAGGACTCCCTCCCGAAGATGTCGCTCTCTTGCAACAGGTGGTCGCTAAGGATTGCTCCTTGTCGGATCGCGAACGGATCGAAACCGCAAGGCGACTGTTCCAGCAGGCTCAGGTCTTCCAGCAAGCTCGTTTGCTGGTTGAAAAACATCGACAGCGAGCCCTCCAGGCGGCCCAGCAGATTTCCTCGGAGTTGCTTCAGCGGCTGATGCACTACCTGGTCGACACAGTCCTGGAATCCCCCCACCCCGAACCTCCGCCAGTGGTACCATTGGTGGCTACGGTTCCCCTGGGATTGGTTTCCAAGAGCCCTTCGTAGTCGTCTGGAAAGAACGCCGAGTGAACGTCGATCGCTACGAGGAACCGCTGAGGTCCCTCTTCTACGAAGATCCCGAAACACTCGCTCGCCTCGACTGCGTCGCCTCGGCCGATCTGCCCCCATCCTTCCGGCAACTGCTCGACCACCATTCCCATATGACGGTCACAGTCGAACAATTCCATGGTGCCCCAGTCACTGTCCAGGTGCTTCAGCAACGTTTCGAAGGGGATCGCTATCTCCGAGAAATCATCCTGAGGACGACAGCGGAATCCCCAAAAGTCGCTCTCTACGGGATCGTCGACCTGAACCTCTCGGTGCTGGATCCCCAGGTGCGCAGTGAGATTCTGGCAGGAAAGTCCCCCCTGGGTCGGATCCTAATCGAACATCAGGTCCTGCGCAAAGTGACATTGGAGCGACTCTATCGGGTCAGCCCAGGTCCCCAACTGGTCCGACTGATGGAAGGATGCCAGGGCAGTCCCCTTTTCGGGCGTTCAGCCAGGATCGACCTCAATGGCCACCCCGCGCTGAAGCTCTTAGAAATTGTCGGACTCTAAGCCGCACCGAAGTGGGAAGCGGGTATTTCGAGTGCTGCACTTCCCCTGCCATGGTGGAAAAGGGGATCTCGCTCGACCCCGGCATAGCGATGCAATTGGTAGCCCGTGGAGTTGGATAGGGAATCCTCCCACCGAACCGACAGGACCCCGCATCCATTTGCCGGAGAACACTGAATTTCTTTGGGGTCGAGGGTGAGTCCCAGACGATGAAAGAACATGGAGAAATCGGCTAGGAGCCCCAGAGCTCACCGTCGCGGCCAGGGAATGCTGCGAACGTCGATGGCTCCAGCAACAGGAGCCGCTTTGATGCTGAAATTCCACCGCTTCGCCTGGATGGCATTGGTTTCCGCTGTTTTTTCCCCCTCCCTTCAGGCTCAAACCTATCGCGGCCAGGGAGTGGGTATGGGGGGATTGGCAGGCGCAGTGATCGGTGGAGTCATCGGACACCAAAACGACGAACTGGCCGAAGGAGCTCTTATCGGAGGTGCCGTTGGTGCCATTGCCGGCGGGGTTATCGGCCACCAGAAGGACCAGCAGGCTGCCCGACAGCGATATTATCGGCAGCAGACCTACGCCAACACCTATCGCAATGGCTACGTCGTCCCTGCATCCGTGGGAGTCACCACAGCCGATGTGCTCCATCTGACACGCAATCGCGTTCCGGACAACCTCATCATCCAGCATCTCTATAGCCAGGGTGTTCAACGCCGCATTCAGGTTCAGGAAATCGTCCAACTGCACCAACTGGGAGTCAGCGAGCCAGTTATCTCGGCGATGCAGCAGGCTCCTTTGGCTTCTCAAATCGTCCACCATGTGCCGGCAAGCACCGCCACAACCACGATCGTGACCCCTCCGGCCGCTTATCCGACGACGACCTATCCAGGTGGTTCGGTCATGGTCCGTGAGACGCTCATGACGCCTCCTCCTCTGCCCGCTGCCAATGCACTGCCGCCACGGCGCGGTTTTTGAGCAGATTGCGACAGGCCCCCCGAATCCCTCTGGCTTACAGAGGTGCAGGCAGATCGCGGCGAGAGAACAGAAAAAGGGCGATCCCCCAGCAGGCAACTCCCAAGCCGATCAGCGCTGCGGAGAATCCCAACGGTCCCAGCGAATAGATACCGGCGGTCTCTACCCAACCATACCACCAGTCGCCAGATCGCTGGGGTTCCTGAGCCGCAACCTGGACCATCCAGTCTGGCTGATAAGCTGCCAGGAAAGTGGCGTGCACCAGCGGTTTGAAGGCAGGCGTCGACTTGGAGAGAAGAAACAAGAGGAACTGCGCGACGTAAACGGCCAGTACCAAACCGATCGTCCGCCATCGATACTGATCCCAACTGCTCATCAGCACGCTCAACCCCCACACCGCCAAACCGAGGGCAAAAAGGTTCAAGCTGGGGGTGATGTAGAGCGACGGGGAGACAAACTGGCTTAGCGGCACATGGACCGTCTTGGCTTCCGACCAGAAATTCGGGATCGAAATCGGCATGCCAGGGATCGGGACCCATCGCTGCGAGCTGATGGGGACTTGGTTGGTTTCAATCCCGATCGCCAATCCGCACCAGGCGATCAGCACCAGACAAGCCAGCCCCAGAACGCTCACCAGGGCGTGAGCGGCCATCACCTGAGTGCGGCTGACCGGCTGAGCAAGAAGCATCTCCATCGTCCCTCGGCCCAACTCTCCGCTAACCACATCCGACCCCCTCGCAATACTCCAGACCAGCACGCACAAGAGCAGAATCGGTTCGTCGAAGGTCAGTCCCACCACCCCTTCGTAGGTGAGGAATTGCTCGAGCGGTACTGGAGCAAATTTTTCCAGGCTGCGAATCTGATCCAGCAAAGGTGCAAAACCAGCCAGCTCGAACTGACTGATCGTCCAGATACGGACCCAGGGGAACAAAAGCAGCACCAGGGCGCAAGCCCCCCACAGCAGGAACGACTCAATTGCGTATTTCTTGATCAGCTGTCGGAACATGCGTGGTAGATCTCATAGATGCTGCGTAATCCAACCGGCTCCAAACGCATTTCTTTCCAGCCGGTTTGCTGCAACCAACTGAGGTGGTCCTCCAGCGACCCGTACAAATCGATAGTCCAATGCCCCCTTTGGCGATCGACCAGCTTCGCTCCATCAGGAAAATTGGCCACCTCTCCAGAGAGCCATTCGACTGGAGGCCGAGTTCTCATGCGATGGACAGCCTTGAGCGTCGCCAGATCGACTTGGTGGACGACCTGCCCAGCGCGTAGGATCGCCGCCTGCTGGCAGACTTCTTCAATTTCGCTGAGCACGTGAGAGCAAAGGATCAGAGTCCTGCCTTGCCGATGTTCTTCCTGAATCATCTTCAGGATTTCATGGCGCACCGTGGGATCGAGATTCGCCGTCGGCTCATCCAGAATTACCAGAGGTGCAGAACAACTGATGACTGCCGCCAAGGCTAGTTTCTGTCGCATCCCGGTCGACATGAACGCGACGCGACGCTTCAGATCCAGCCCCAGCCGATCCGCCAGCGATCTGGCGCGCGTCAAGCTACCCCCAGGGTGCATCCGCGCAAAAAACTCCAGGCACTCAGCTCCTCGAAAAGCCCGGAAGAGTTTCGCTTCGGCAGGCAGATACGCAACTTCGCACCGCACCCGAACGCTGTCGCGCTGGCAATCCCAGCCAAAGACCTGTGCGCTCCCTGATGTGGGCTTAAGATACCCCAGCAATGTCCGCATCAATGTCGTCTTGCCGGCGCCGTTGGGACCAAGAAGTCCAAAAACCTCTCCTTGAGGCACCTGCAGACAGCACCCATCCAGTGCTCGCAAGGATCCATATTGTTTGGTGAGCTGGTCGACCGAGACAACCACTTGGCCCATGCTTGCCTCAGACACCCGAGCACCAAAAAATCGTCAGGGAAGTATTCGTCGACGAAGCGGGTTGGCGGACTCCGCCCTTCGGAGGCAACCTGCCTTCTATCGTTCCATGCGGCATTAGGATAGCAGGGCGGCTAGATGCCGAGGACTGGAGTCTTCCTGAATTCGCTGCGAGAGTCAGCAAGCCACCCTCGGCGAAGGCTTACGCAACCGAAGCTCCCGCGTCGGTGATCGGCTCCCGATCCATCCACGACTGATCTCCCGAATGCCAGAAGGCAATGTCCCGGTCATCCGGCTTCCAGGTGAAGAACCCCAGTTGCTCGTCGATCACCGTCGGGAAGTCAACGACGCCCACTTCGGCGCTGCGAAGCAGCACACCCAGCTTCTCAAGCTCTTCGACATAAAGTTCGAACCGCCGAGCGTCTTCCTGGATGTCCTGCCTTAGGTCTTCCAGCTCGGCAAGATGCATCGAGGATTGCCTCCCCTCGTGCCGCCGAATCATTCGGTGCAGGTGCAAACGTCGCTCTGCAAGTTCCCGACACGCCAGCTGGATGTCGGCAACGATCAATCGCAGCAACGGCAACATCGACCGGGCTTGCTCCAGGGTGAAAAGCGTTTTGTGGGAATCGAGTACCGGCACCATGAATGGCACCTCCTTCCACTCCAACCAGCTGGAATCACCCCCGGAAAATCACCGAACGTGGATGCATCGTCGTGCGGTATAGGCAAGTCGATGGTCCACCCACATCCTAGTCCGCTATTTTCCTCGATTTGGGACGATGGGCAACGCCAAAAACCTTCCCCATGCGGAGCCACCTGACTATCCGCCATGGTTGGTACTGCTGGAATCGCCTGAAAAATCGATTCTCCAAGAGTTCGGCGCGTTCCCCTGGAATCGGGAATTTTCTTTTTTTCCGCCACCGTTCGCCCGATGCCTGAACCGCTGATCGAACGGTCGATTCGACGGGATTACGCCGCCCGGATGCTGCCCGCATCCACCGCTCCGTTCAGATGCTCCTCGGCCGCTCGATCCACCCATTCGGTTCGAACAGTCTCCTGGTGGTCCTGAAGCGCAGCGGCGAGGGACCATTCAGCCAACCGACTGATGGTTCGGGGATTGCCTGCTGCAATCTGATGTATCCGCTCGATCGCAGACCCTTCAAACCATGTTGCACTCGCTCCGCAACTGGCTGCAGCCCAGTCAAAATAGTCGGCTGTTTGTATCAGACTCCAGGATTTGAGCCGAACCTGCAGTTGGCATCGATCCGCCAGTTGCCATCTATCTTCTTGAACGAAAGAGGGAGCACTGGCCAGCCATCCAACCCACCTCCCGGGTAGATGCGCCCATCGCTGCAATTCCTCGCGTACCTCAAATCGGGCCCTATCGATATCGTCCAGCAAGAAGACGACAGGCGTTCCGTGAGGCGGAGCGGCGGTGACGAGGTCCTCGAGAATTCTCCAAGCTGCTTCGGAATCCTGCGAATCGAGGCTCGATAATGGATCGGCCAGACCGCACTGAGCGACCAGGCGACTGGCCAACTGACCGAAGCGCATCCCAGCCAACGAGCAGCATGCGACTTTCCAGGGCCGGCCACCCACAAAGCGACGGACGGCCCACCCCACCCGTCGCAGAAGCACCGACTTACCGATCCCGGAGTCGCCAGCCAGCCACCCCAGACCAGCCCCTCGTTCGACCAGAAAGCTGATCCGCGCCAGCGATTCGTCCACCGACCCGCCACAGTAGACAAATGGATCGACGCCACCCCGGACGAAAGGGGTCCCACTTGGCCACCGCAGCTTTGAATTCATCAGGCTCATCGGATCCCAGCCTCCCCGGTGCACCACCAAGCGAAGCCCCTGGTGTTTGGCTTTTCGTGGGGAAACCTGCGCAGGGTGCGCCTTTCTCCCCTCTAAAAACGTTTCGGCACTTCCTGGATCGCAAGCCCACTAAAACCCCCCGGAGAGCAAACCACCCGGAGAGCAAACCCGCCCAAGAGCGATGCATGCTAGCATTGAAGGAGTTGATTCCACACGCTAAGACCGATGCATGGCACACCCTTGGGACCTGATAGCGATCGATCGCAGGATGCCGCTCATCGTTTCCGATCTGCGGCAGTCTTGCGGATCGAAGATGGACCGGCAGATGGACGCCAGGGCCATGACTTCAGGATGCGCGGCCGCCAACGGAGGAGATAAGTTCGATGAATCGTAAACCGTCGGATGAACCATCGTCGGACCGTCGCAGCCAGCCAACTGCCCAGACCGGATCGCAGGCTGCCCCGAAGGCTGCCCCGGGGGCTGGATGGATGGCGCCCAGGCTGCGCCTCAAACAGTGCGAGGAGTTTTGTCGTCGCATGGGAGTGGGGTTGCGGTCGGGGGTCGACGTGATGCGACTGCTGGAGATGGAGCGAAAGTTGGGCGGGGGAAAAACTCAGGAAGGGATCCAGGGGGTCTACGATCAATTGCGATCGGGCGACACCTTATCGGGAGCAATGGCCGCGCAGGGTTCCATCTTCCCCCCTCTGCTGATCCAGATGGTCGCGGCCGGTGAGTCGGGTGGCAGTCTCGACCGCGTCTTTCTCTACATGGCCGACCATTACCGCGATACACGACAGGCCCGCAACAACTTCATCCAGCAGATGACCTGGCCTGCCATCCAGCTGCTTCTAGGACTCCTGGTGGTCACCGGGGTCATTCTCCTCCAGGGATTCCTGGGACCGGCCAACCCGCAGGAAGGGATGCAGTTCGATGCCTCGGGCCTGGGGCTTCGGGGTGTATCTGGTGCCTTGACATTCTGGGCCTATATCCTGGCGGTGGCGGCAGTGGTGGGACTCATCGTCTGGGGGATCTGGAAGAACTGGTTTGGATGCCAGGAAAAACTAATGCCCTGGGTGCGGAAGATCCCAGTGATCGGCACGGTCTTCACCACCCTGGCGATGGCGCGCATGTCGATGACCATGTCCCTATTGCTCAATGCAGGCGTCGACGCACGTCGCGTTGCCAAAGAGTCGTTTGCCAGCACCGGCAATTCCTACTACCAACGCGGATCGGCGAGCGCCTACAAAGAAATCGCTCGAGGCCAATCCTTCGCGCAGGCGATGCGCGCCGCAGAAACGATTCCCAAGGAGTTCATCGATGCGCTGGAGGTAGGCGAGCTGAGCGGCACGGAGACCGATTCGCTGGAACGCCTGGCGTCGGACTATCAGGAGCGATCCAAGCTAGCGATGCAGGCACTCGCCTCCACCGCCAGTTACACCCTGTGGGTCCTGATCGGAATGTTCCTCGCCTTCATGATCATTCGCATGGCGATGCAGTACATCAACCTGCTCAATGAAGCCGTCCGCATCTGAACACCTTGGCCCAAGCCACCCTCCCGTTGCCGATCGAATCGGACGTGACGGTTGTAAC
>JBIINB010000028.1:0-41482 GCA_044337705.1 Pirellulaceae bacterium
TCGACGTCCCGGCAGGCGGCGATGAATCTCGGAATCCGCTTGGGCTGGTGCTGACCGTCGCAGTCGAGCGTCACGACGAAGTCGAATCCCTCGTCGATCGCGAACTGAAACGCCGTCTGCAGCGCCGCTCCGTAGCCTCGGTTGATCGGATGACGCACAACGATGATATCGTCGCGTGCGTCAAGCAATTCGGATGTGCCATCGGTCGATCCATCATCGACTGTCAAGATATGAGTTGCGTAGCGGCGCACTTCGTCCAGCACCCCGCCTACCGCTCCCACCTCATTGAAGACCGGCAGTGCCGCCAACCAGCGTTTGGCCATCGACCACCATCCTTACCTTGCTAACAGCTGCTCACCTAAACCCAACGTACCACCCAGGTACGCATGCCGACCGACAGGGATCTGTAGAACCGCCGACCGAAAAAGACTTGCAGTATTCTAGGATCCCCCCCTCAAAGGTCAACAAAAACCAAACCCGACGGCCTTCCGGGCGGGACTTCCTGAAAACAAAGGTACCTGCAATCGCTCCATCCCATCCTTTCGACACCCTGCGCCCAGGGCATTTCGCACTGAATTTTCGTTTCAATTTGAAGGAAAGCACCAAGATCACCGCGCCGAGAACGAAGCCGTTCTGGCTACAATCGTCTCTTGGTGATCGGTTGGTTCGCCAGTCCAATGCATCGATTGGACGGCAACATTGGCCAACTGGACAGCCAGCATGGGGACGGTGTTGTCGATCGGTTTCCTGCTCGATCCAGTTCCCCTACCCATGCGTCGTGGGATCCTGATTTCCTGGCTTCAAGAGGTACAGGCAATGCGCAATTACGTTTCCATTCGAACGCTCGCGATGTTGGGATGGGCGGCGTTCCTCCCCTCCATTTCTCTCGCGCAGCAAGGAACACTCACCTGGAAAAGCACCGAAGGGAAATCGTTGCAGGCGGAGTTCATCCGCCTCGATGGCACCCAGGTCGTGCTCAAAAAGACCGATGGCACGGAAGTGCGGGTTCCGATGAGCCGCTTGAACTCGGAGAGCCAGCAGCAGGCAAAAGACGCAGCCAAAATGGCCGCCAAGGCTCCCAGCAAGGTTGAACCCAAGACGCCACCAAAAGCTGGCGGATCGGCCACACCGCTGGAACCGGTCGATCTTCCCGATCCAGTTCCCTTCACCGATTCGATGTCCGCGCAGCAGGCGATGGATCTTCTGTTTGCCGAGTTGAACAAACCGAATCCGATCGCTCTTTGGGATGCCATGCCTCCCAGCTACCAACAGGATGCAGAAGGACTGCTGAAGCTAGCGGCCGAGAAGCTAGACCCCAGCCTCTTCAAAACGGTTCGCAACGTACGCAACTCCATCATCAAGCTACTTCGGACCAAGAAGGATTTCATCCTCGGAAGCGAAATGCTCAAAGGCGCGATCGCTCAGATGAACCCCACTGCCTACTCAGAGATGAAGTCCTCCTACGATCCCGGTGTAACGATCCTGGAAGCCTATCTGGACGATCTTCTGCTGGACCCTGCCCAGTGGAAAAAACTCCCCACCAGGGAACTGGCGGGGCGATACCTGACCAACATCACCAAGAAGTTGGATAGTCTCAAGGGTTCGCTACCATCCGACTCCCAACTGGCCCTGACACTGGCCACCAGCAGCGTCAAACACCGGATCACCGAAGAAGTCTCCGGTCGCCCCATGCTGCACCTTTCCAATCCTGGGCAACCTGAGACGTCGATGGAACTGACCCAGGTCCAGGGTCGATGGATCCCCCAGCCAATGGCCATGCAGTGGCAGACGATGATCGGCGATGGACAGAAGGCGTTGCAGCAGATGACCCCAGATCAGGCCAAGCAGATGAGCCAACAAGTGTCGGGTGTGGTAGCGTTGCTGGTGATCCCGACAATCGGTCGACTGCAGCAAGCGTCAACCCAGGAGGAGTTCGACCAGATCATCTCCGAACTGTCTCAGATGGCGATGCAAGGGATGGGAGGCGCTGGCGGCATTCCCGGCGGCCCGGGTGGTCCCGGAGGCCCAGGCGGCCTGGGTGGCTTCCCCGGGCCAGGAGGGTTCCCAGGGGCTCCGGGCGGCCCAGGCGGAGGTGGCCCAGGCGGTGCGCCAGGACGTCCGGGCGGATTTCCGGGGCAGGGGGGTGGCGGCGCACCGGCGGGCCCAGGCATTCCCGGTGGCCGCTGAGTCGACTGGAGCGGGGTCTACTGGATCTTGGCGGATCCGCGAAACCGAATTCTTCAAAACGGTAGCCTGCAACCCTTCGGTTGCAGGCTACCGTTTTTCATCGACCCGTTGCGGCGATCCCATCTCTCCGTTCCACCGGCGATCGAACGAACTTTCTGCCATACCCCGCCCGGCTACCGGCCCGCGGAACACTCGCATTCATCGGGCCGCGATGAATGAGCGATCTTCTTCAAGCAGCCTGACCCCGCAACTCCGGTGCAATGGGTTGTTATGGATCGCAACCGTTTCCGGAATCTCACCCCTTTTCGGTCGTGATCCCAAGCTCGCCGCGACCAACACCAGCCGCCTATTCCGCCCTGCAAAGGACAAATTCAATGGACTACGAACCGCGAAATCCAGCAAGGCTGTGCAGAGATAAAATGCCTTCTATAGATTGAGGATCGCTTGCACGGGGTAATGATCAAGTGCTGCCCACCCAATGCTAGTAGGCATTCTTCAGCAAGTATCCTTTGCCATGTACCCTTCGGCGAGCGGTGGGCGTCAGCCCACTGTTTCTCTCCCTTGACTGCCTGGTTCACGATGCCTGAAACAGGGGGGCTTACGTCCCCCGCCCCCAGGGAGACAACATAACACGGCAATCGGCTCTGTGATCGTAAGGACACGATCACGGAAAGTTGAAATGCCGATCTTTCGCGAGCCGCCGAGAGCTCTGCTTCTAGAGCTTGGAGAAGTTGAAATTGGTCGCGATGGCCATGCTCAACAGGCTGCCAGTCGCTACGGGGATTATCTCGGCGACTCTCCAGATGTCACGCTGGTTCTAGAGACCATCCCCATCAATTTTTCGGAACTTCACTTATTGACCTATCGCGACATTCCGATATATTGACATTGTAGATCCGGGCGGATGCGGCTATCGGCTGGGGTTCAAGAGTCTGGCTTCTTCTATTGGAAAGGAACAGTCCATGGCGATCGCAACCATTACTCCGAAACAGCTCCATGAAAAAATCGTGGCTGGAGAATCGATCGAATTGATCGATGTTCGGACCCCGGCAGAGTACCAGGAGGTTCATGTTTCCTGCGCAAAGAATATCCCGCTCGATCAATTGCCCGCCAGTTCCCTGGCTGCAGGCCGCAAGGGATCCAGCCAACCGCTTTATCTGATCTGTCGCTCGGGGAATCGCGCCAAGCAGGCATGCGAGAAGATCATTCAGGCGGGATTCACCCATGTTGTCAACGTCGAAGGCGGCACGACGGCTTGGGATCAAGCTGGACTGCCTGTGCAGCGAGGCGTTAAGACGATGTCGCTGGAACGTCAGGTCCGGATCGCTGCCGGCCTTCTGGTCCTCACCGGATCGCTTCTGACCGCATTCGTACATCCTTACTGGATCGTTCTCCCAGCCTTTATCGGATCGGGACTGATCTTCGCTGGCGTGACCGACTCCTGTGCGATGGGGATGATGCTGGCCCGAATGCCATGGAATCAGGCGAGAGCGGAAACCTGCCGCACCTCCTGAAACGCCAGAGTGCTAACTAATTCACTTGAGCAATCCCCAGAATTCCGAGGGACCCACGATGATTTTCAAACAGTATTACCTTGGCTGCCTGGCGCATGCGTCCTACCTGATCGGCGATGAATCGACAGGCGACGCTGCCATCGTCGATCCGCAGCGTGATATCGATCAGTATCTTGCCGATGCCAAAGAACACAATCTATCGATTCGCTACGTGATCCTCACCCATTTCCACGCCGACTTTCTTGCAGGTCATATCGAACTGAGGAACCGCGCCGGGGCAACAATTGTTCTAGGATCCAGGGCGGAAGCAGAATTTGATTTCTTGGCGGCGACCGATGGGCAGACGCTGAGCCTTGGGCAGGTTCGCCTGCAGATTCTGGAGACCCCAGGACACACTCCCGAAGGGATTTCGCTACTGGTATTCGACCCCCAAAACTCCAGCTCCCAGCCCTATGCGGTGCTCACCGGCGACACACTGTTCATCGGGGATGTCGGTCGCCCCGATCTGCTGGCCTCCGTCGGCGTCACGGCTGAGCAACTGGCTGAGATGCTCTACACGTCGATCGATCGACTCCGAAAACTCCCCGATGCTACTTTGGTCTATCCAGCGCACGGTGCGGGGTCGATGTGCGGGAAGAACCTCAGCAAGGAGACGGTATCGACGATAGGCGAGCAGAAGAAATTCAATTACGCCCTGCAGCCGATGTCGCTAGAAGCCTTCAAGGCTCTGGTCACTGCAGACCAACCGGAAGCACCCGATTACTTTGTTTACGATGCCATTCTGAATCGAAAAGAGCGGACAGATCTTGATGCAAACATGCAGAAATCGCTGCGCAAAATGACAGTCGAGGAGGTTTTAGCGGCTCAGCAAAAGGGAGCTCAGATTCTCGATGTGCGTGACGCCGCCGACTTCGAAGGGGCCCATCTGGCGGGATCACTCCAGATCGGTCTTCAAGGGAAGTACGCAACCTGGTGCGGATCGTTGCTGGACCACCAGCAACCCATCGTGGTGATCGCCGAACCTGGGGACGAACCAGAGGCAGTGATGCGACTGGGGCGTATCGGTTTCGACCAAATCGCAGGATACCTTGAGGACGGCATGAGAGCCCTGGAAAATCATCCGAACCTGATTCGTAGCATCGATCGGATCACCGCCCCGGCACTTGCTCAGCTCCTCGAATCCGCACAGCCTCCGCTCGTTCTGGATGTCCGTTCCGACAAGGAACGGACAGGATCCCATCTGGCGGGAAGCCTTCACATTCCGCTTTCGGGCCTAGCCGAGCGGATCGGCGAGCTTCCGCAGGACAGGCTGCTGGTGGTCCACTGCGAAGGAGGTTACCGATCTGCTATTGCCTGCAGCCTACTGGCAAGATCTGGAAGGACCAACTTGATGGATCTCATAGGCGGTATCAAGGCGTGGCAGGCTTCTCAGCTGCCAATTGAAGGAACTCCCTCCAACTGCTCAGCGGGATCCCCAAGCTGTTCTCGCTAGCCAGTTCCATCCCCCAATTCCCCCGTCTATCAGCTCGGGCCGGCCACGCCAGAGGGTGGTGACCAAACTGCATTTGCGGAGTGCAACTCGATGTTCCTGAGCAGTCTACTGATGGGGTCACTGGTCGGCCTGTCGCTGGGACTGACGGGTGGAGGAGGAGCGGTGCTGGCGGTGCCGATGCTGGTCTTTGGACTCAAGCTACCGCCTGACCAGGCTGTGTTGATCTCTCTGATCGCGGTCGGCACCACTTCGATCGTAGGCTTCCTGAACCGTTTTCGGGTGGGGCAGGCGGAAGTGCCTACGGGACTTCTTTTCGCCGCCGCCGGTGCGCTAGGAGCCCCAGTTGGCAACTGGGTTTCGCACCAACTGCCTCCCTTCGCCCTGATGATCGGTTTTGCGGGGCTGACATGGGTGGTAGCGCTGCGCATGCTGCGGCAGTCGATGGGGCAAGGAGGCATTGCGGACGTCGATTTCCAAAACCATTCGAACGATGATGGTCCAGCCTGCCAACGCGATGCCCAGGGGCGCCTTCTGCTTCATACCCGATGCGCACTTCTGATGATCCTGGTGGGCGTACTGACTGGCTTTCTTTCCGGGCTCTTCGGTGTAGGAGGCGGCTTTGTCATCGTCCCGGCATTGACTCTGTTCAGCAGCATGGCGATCCCCAAGGCAGTGGGTACGTCCCTGCTGGTGATCTCTCTGGTGAGTCTTTCCGGTTTCCTTTCCAGCCAGCTTCTCGCAAGCCATCCCATCCCATGGGAGATAGCGATCCCTTTTTCTGGAGCGGGTGTGGCGGGGCTTGTTCTAGGTCAATCGATCGCTCACCACCTCCCTACAGCTGTCCTGCAGCGTCTTTTCGCGATCCTGATGATGGCGATGGCCCTGTGGATCATCGCGCGTCACTGGTTCCAGCCCCCCGCCTCGCCCGATCGCGTTGCCCGTACCACCTTTCCTAGCGCGTCGGTGGCATCAGTTCCAAAGCCCCGATCGACAGCGTCAACACCCCGGTGGCCAGCGACTCATCCAGATCAGGATAGAATTCCGGCGAATGCAGACTTGGGGGGGTAGTCCCCAGCTTGGTGTACCTTGCCAGTCGCTCCGGAGCAATCACTCCCAAACGGATCATGCTGATGGGAACACCGGCCAATCCGTACTGGCTGAAATCCTCTCCCCCCATCACCTGTTCGGCCTGCACTACGCGATCGCTTCCAAGCATCGCTGTCAGCATCACCCGCATCCGTTCGGTCAGCCCCTCATCGTTCTTCAACGCCGGTGTCCCTTCCGAGAGCGAGATATCAGGTGGCGGTGCCCCCCATGCCTTGGCAATCCCTTCGGCTCGCCTACGTATCGCGCCCAACACCTTGTCTCGGACCTCCTGAGAGTAACTCCGGACTGTCAACTGCAACTGGCAAGTCTCGCCGATGATGTTGTGTTTGGTTCCACCATGAATCGCACCTACGGTCACCACGGCCGGTTCGGTGGGCTTCACTTCGCGAGCCACGATGCCCTGCAGACTCAAGACCAATTCGGCCGCCTGCACGATCGGGTCGACCGTGGTATCGGGTGCCGCCCCATGCCCTCCCTTGCCGCGAACGATGATATCGACGCTGTCGACATTGGCCAGCATATAGCCGGATCGGAGCGACACCTTGCCAGAGGGAGTCGCCGATTCGACGTGAAGGGCTAGTGCAAAATCGGGTTTGGGAAAGCGTTGAAAGAGCCCATCATCGAGCATCGCTTTGGCCCCCAGACCGCGTTCCTCAGCAGGCTGCCCGATCAGCATCAGCGTTCCCGACCAGGCATCCCGATGATCGGCCAGGAATCGACCGGCTGCCGTGACACATGTCATGTGAAGGTCATGTCCGCAGGCGTGCATCACACCACTTAGGCTTCCGTCCGGCAACTCGACTTTGGCGGTCGAAGCGTAGGGCAGGCCGGTACGTTCCTCGACCGGCAGCGCATCCAGATCCGTCCGAAGCATGACCACTGGACCCGATCCGTTCTTCAAAATACCCACGATCCCATGCCCCCCAACTCCCTGCGTGACCTCCAGTCCGGCGGCCCGCCATATCTCAGCCAGTTTCGCTGCGGTTTCCTTCTCCTGCAAAGAGACTTCAGGGTGCGTATGGAGCCACTGATAGAGATCGACATGCTGGGAAACGGTCTTTTCGATCCACGTTTCGATCGATTGCCCAATCGCAACCGAGGGCGCTTGGCTGCGATCGCCCTGCGCATGGGCCCTAGAGAAGCACTCCGGTACGCAGGTGGCGATCGACGCCGCCAGCAGATACCCCATACTCCAATGCATTGTCAAACTGGCCATCGTCCCCCCTTTTGCGATCGACTCGCGCTGGACCTGCCGCTTCCATCGATGGGAAGGAAACATTACCCGCCGCATCCCATCGCACACCTTGGCACCACTTGTCCATTGTAGTGGAATCGCGCCCGTTACCCGACCATGATTTCCCATGCCTGCCTAAGGCTGAATCCGCCAACACACGGGGGCGTCTGCGGAGAGGCCGGAGGAAACTGAAAACCCTGCACTTGCCTTGGAAGCTGACCACCCGATACAGTTCCCCCGACGCTCATTCGCGCGACGGTCCTCACAACCGGTCGTTGCGATTCTTCGCATCGGAAGCGACGGGAAAAAGCAGTCGGACACCACCCTGGGTGGCGCCGATCGAATCTTCTCAGGACAGCACTTCCCATCTTGCACAACGACGCAGCACCTGCCGCCACGTCGCTCCCCAAGGGGATCGGCAGACTTTTGGCAACCTGCAATACCGCCGCAATCGCTTCACTCCTACTGCCCAATCGATGGCTGGAAAGATGAAGCGATTGTGCCGGCAGATGGAGAGTCCCGCGAAGAACTTTTTTTTGACCGGGCTTTTTTAGTGATGTATATACCCTCGGCCTGTCGCAGACAGCGATTCGATTCGTATGTTCCGCGTGTTCCAGTCGGTACCCTCGACTGGCCCATGCAGGGGCTGAATCGAAATGCGGTTTTCGAAGTGCCGTGCTGCACCAAAGTCAGCCACAGGCTGATCCGCTGGTGCCATTTCCTGCGGTCCCTTTTGCCACGGATAGTCGCTCATGAATCGCTCCACAGGATGGATCGCCCAAGGGACCCTCCGAATCCATGCGATTGGCATCCTCCTGGTTGCCTCGTTCCTTTCCAACAGCGCGATTGCTATTCCCCAAACCGCCCCGGAAGCAAATCAGGGATCTTCGGCGGTTGGCGACGAGATTTCCACCGTTCTGCAGGAGGGGTACCGACTGGAGGCGGCCAAGCAGTGGCAACAGGCGATCCAGCATTATGAACGGTGGCTGCGTGGACATCGCGATGCCGTCGAAATCGAACGGCGCCTGCAGATCTGCAGGATCCACCACGACATTCTCCGCCGCTACAGCGATGGCACCTTCCTCCAGTTGCTCGCCAGCAGTTCGCTCGAACAATCGCTTGATCTTTACAGCGAGATCCTGAACAAGTTGGAGTGGAACTACGTCGATGCACTGGCCCTTCCCGAGCTGCTCCGCTACGGCACGGCGTCCTTGGAAGTCGCTCTGACCGAACAGGACTTCCTTGGCCGGCATCTACCGCGCGTTCCTCAGGCCGCATCCGAACATTTCCGGTTGAATATCCACCGGGAAGTGCTGGGGCGACCAGTCCAGAACCCGGGCGAGGCGCGATCGATCGTCCATATGGTTGCTAACAAAGCACATCAGGAACTGGGAATTCCTCCCGTCGCCACCGTCATGGAGTATGTCGCTGGCGCCGTCGGACTGCTCGATCCGTATTCGGGCTACATGACGGCTGGGGAGTTGTCGGAAATGATGTCGCAGATCGATGGGAACCTGATTGGGCTGGGCGTTGAACTGCTGGCAGAGCAAGACGAACTGAAAGTGATTGAAGTCTTTGAGAAGTCGCCCGCTTCCATCGCAGGCCTCCAGCCGGGGGATCGTATTCTGGCAATCGATGACAGCGAAATCGCCGTCATCTCAGCCAAACGCGGCGCCGATCTGCTGCGTGGCCCCGAAAACAGCACGGTGCGATTGAAACTGAATCGATCGAATGGAACCTCCACACAGGTTGAAGTGACTCGCAAACGTGTCGAGGTACCTAGCGTGATCGACGTTGGAATCGCTGATCCGCAGTCAGGTGTTGGGTACCTGCGGATCTCCAACTTCCAGAAGACAACGCCACATGAAGTGGATAAGGCTCTCGAGCAGCTGGCGAGCCAAGAAGTGAGCTCTTTGATCATCGATCTGCGGCGGAATCCTGGTGGTGTTCTGGAAGCTGCCGTTGAGGTAGCCGACCGCTTCCTGCTGCAGGGCCCCATCGTCTCGACGCGTGGCCGCAGTCGGATCGAGAATCGGCAGTACGACGCACAGGCTCCTGACACTTCCAGCATCCCGCTGACATTGCTCATCGACGGCGACAGCGCCAGCGCCAGTGAACTGCTGGCAGGGGCTTTGAGGGATCATCGACGAGCGACACTGGTTGGGACGCGCACCTATGGCAAGGGAAGCGTTCAGGGCCTCTTTCACACCGACACCCTGCCCGGTGGACTGCGACTGACCGTCTCCAAGTTTTTCTCCCCTTCCGGCCATATGATCCATCTCCAGGGGGTCGACCCAGACCTTTCGACCCAACTTTCGAACGACCCAAGCGGCGGCAAGTCTGTCCAGACGCTCAAGCCATCCAGTGGCGGCGGAACCTCTCTCCTGGGACTCAAGTACTTGGCAAGCGACATCACCTTGCAAAAGGCGGTCGAAGTGGCTCGGCGTCAACGCTCCACCATCGCGCAGGCCCCCTGACCAACCGCTCTCCTGCCGCTCCCCCATGACGTCCGGCATCCAAGCCATTACAATCGGCCTCCGAAAGACGTGGCTGGAACTCCTTGCGGAGACTATGCCGGTGGGGATTCGGGGGCTGGAGAGCAGACGATGGAAGCGGGAATTGTCGGATTGCCCAATGTAGGCAAAAGCACCCTGTTCAACGCACTGACGGGTACCGGTGTGGCACAGGCAGCCAATTACCCTTTTTGCACGATCGAACCCAACGAAGGAATCGTCAGCGTTCCCGACCAACGGTTGGATCGCATCGCTGCCCTGGTCCGCCCCCAGAAAGTCATTCCAGCGATTTTGAAATTGGTCGATATCGCCGGCATCGTGCGCGGCGCCAGTGAAGGCCAGGGGCTTGGCAACAAGTTCCTCAGCCACATTCGCCAGGTCGATGCCATCCTCCAAGTGGTCCGCTGCTTCGAAGATCCTGATGTGACGCACGTCGCCGGCAAGGTCGACCCTCTGCAGGATATTGAGACGATCGAACTGGAATTGATGCTCGCCGACATCCAGACGCTGGAACAGGCGCTTCCGAAGGCCGAACGAGCTGCAAAGTCGGGAGACAAGGAAGCCAAACTGCGCGTGTCGGCGATTCAAAAATCTCTGGCACATGTCATCCAGGAAAAGCCGCTTCGTCTTCTGACGCTCGACGAACCAGAAGCCAAGGCAATCGCGAGCTTCGGACTTCTGACCGCCAAGCCAGTCCTTTACATCGCCAACGTCGATGAGACCGATCTCAAGGGAACCAGCCCTATGTGCATGGCAGTGCGCCAATTCGCCGAAAAGCATGGGGCTCGCGTTGCCCCGGTGTGCGCGAAGCTGGAAAGTGAGATTGCCATAATGGATCTGAAGGATCGCCAGGAGATGCTGGAAGGTGTCGGACTGGAAGAGCCGGCACTGCAGACTGTCGCCCGGGAAGCCTACCGCACGCTTGGCCTGCAAAGCTACTTCACTGCGGGGGAGAAGGAAGTCCGCGCTTGGACCATTCCCGTGGGAGCCACCGCTCCGCAGGCGGCTGGCGTGATTCACACCGATTTTGAAAAAGGCTTCATCCGGGCTGAAGTCTATAGCTTGAGCGACTTGGAAACATTTCAAAGCGAAAAAGAGATTCGCGCCGCAGGAAAGCTGCGGGTCGAAGGGAAGCAGTACGTCGTGCAGGATGGTGACATCTGCCACTTCCTCTTCAATACGTGAGTTGCCACTGCGGGGACAAACCAGCCGGGACCCAATCAGCGTTATGGCTCGCAGGCTTTAGGATCCCCTTGGTGATCGTGCTCAGCGCAAAGGTGCTTCCGCTCGTAATCGATCGGGTCTGTGGTCTCGCGGTCTTGCGGTTTCCGTCGCGACTCGCCGATTGCATCTCTTGATTCAGTGGTCGATGCCCCCTTGCTCACTATCTTCCCGATCCGGGAATCCAAACCGTACGCGCATCGCGCAGCGCGGAATGATACAATCGCGCGCCGCAACGACCGAGCACGAGCACTGTCCTATCGGACCGAGCACGAGCACGAAGGATCGACCAGCACAAAACCATTCACCGAGGTTGCCGGTCGACGCCGCTTGACTCTACTGACTTTTTTGCCGGCCACTCGGTGCCGGTTGGCGTTATGCCGCAGTAGCCGTCCATACGCCGCATGCCCTCAGAGAAGCAAAGGCTGACCTCGATGATTTTCGGACGGTTTCCCGGTTGATCGGTCTCTCCAATCCAGTTGCAGGACAGACTTCTAGCCCATCCTGAGGAAAGAGAGACCGAAAGTTTATCCAAACGATTTGAATTGCAGGTTGGGCCTGAAGGCGCTGCGAACGCTGAGGCTGGAGTTGGGTGGGAAGTTGCTTCTTGCCCCGCCACCTTTCGCCCCTGAAGACTTCTACTTTCTGGGTGCAGTTATTCGTGAGCTATCAAAGACCGGCCCTGGAATGTCCAGATGGCAGCAAGAGATTTGCCGGAAGGCCTAGCGGCGATCCCAGCCATAATGGGTCTTCAACAATGACTGCAGAACTTCCGTCAGCCTCGCCAGAGAGAAGGGCTTGCTGAGCACTGAGGCGGCATGCAACTCTTCCGCCTCCGCAACTACGCGTTCATCAATCCGTGCTGACATCAGGATCCAGGGAACAAAGACACTCCCCGATTGCAATCGGCGGGCCAGTTCAATTCCCGTCAGTCGCGGCATGTGGTTGTCGACCATCATGGCATGGATCGACTGCCGCCGCACCAGCTCCATCGCCTCTTCACCGTCCTCTGCTTGCAGAGTGTGAAACCCACGGCGCTGCAAAGCTTCCGCCAGCGATTGACGAAAATCGCGATCGTCGTCGGTTATCAGCAGCGTCGCATGGGTTTCCGACACAGCTTGCGTTCCCTCGGTGGATCCATGACCTATGGCTTCAGCGACCTCCGACGGTCGCTGCACTGGCCATTCCAGCTGGCCATTCCAGCTGGCCATTCCAGCTGGCCATTCCAACTGGCCTCTACTGATTAGGGAATTCCCCTAGTGCATTGGACCATTATTTCGACCAAAGATTCCAGATTCAAACCCGATTTCACGAAATTCCCCCCTTTTCTGCGATCGATCGCCGGGCTGCCAATCGATCGCATAAGGCTTCAATCTGCTCCCACCGATGCTCGGCCGACAGGCTGATACGCAGCATTGCTTTTCCCTGAGGGACCGTGGGCGGGCGAATGGCCGGCACCCAGAAACCGTCGGCAAGCAACGACTGACTGAGATTCCAGGCCACGCAAGGATCCCCCACCTGCACCGCGACGATCGGCAGGCTGCCGGGCACGACCGACCATCCATCCCTGGCCAAGCGCTCCCTCAGGCCTAGAGCATGCTGTCGAAGCTGCTGTCGCTGCGGTTCCATTTGGCGAAGCAAAGGCAAGGCCGCCAGTGCCGCAGCAGCGCTAGCGGCTGGGGGAGCTGTCGAGTAGATCACCGCTCGCCCCCACTGCTCAATTGCCTCGACCATCTGCCGCTTGCCGGCGACAAAGCCACCGACACCCCCAAAGGCCTTGCTGAGAGTTCCCAGATGGACTGCTACCTTCCTCTCCAGCCCAGCCTGGGCGATGGCCCCACGCCCCTCCGGACCGATTACCCCGGTCGCGTGCGCCTCATCGACCATCATCAGCGCCCCCGATCGGTCCGCCAGATCCGCCAATGGCTCCAGCGGCGCTAGGTCTCCTTCCATGCTGAAGACCGAATCGGTGATGATCCAGGACTGGCCGTCCGACGCATCCCATCCCGAAAGCAGTCGCCCCAACTGCTCGATATCCCTGTGAGGGTAGATTGCGACCGTCGCTCGGGACAAACGGCAGCCATCGATCAGACTGGCATGGTTCAGTTGATCGCTGAAGATACGATCCTCTCTGCCAACTAGCGCCGAAAGAGTCGCCAGGTTGGCTGCGTAGCCAGATCCGAAGACCACACATCGCTCGGTCCCCAGCCACTGAGCGATCGCTTCTTCCAATTGCTGATGAACAGCGGTGTAACCAGTCACGTGACCGCTGGCTCCACTTCCCCATCGCTGCCCGGCATCGATCTCTCGGGTCGCTGCCGACCGGATCGCCGGGTGCCAGGAAAGCCCCAGGTAGTCATTCGATCCAAACGAAACAGCGGGGCGCGCTTGCCAGAGAATCTCTGTCGGCGAAACAGCCACCAGCGGCATTCGGGTGCGAAAGAGTCCCTGACTCCTTCGCTCTTCCAAGCGAGTCTCCAGTTGCTCAAGCCATCTGGCAATCGCTACAGAGTCTCCAGGATCAGGAGGGGAAGCGGGAGTCATCGCATGCCTCGATCGCCTCAACGGAGACGACCCTCCACAGGAAGACTTATTCATTTTCCTCCAGGACAATTCCGCCGGATATCAGGGCATCGGTGGTGTGGCTCGATCGCTGGCCGCACGGGCCAGAACCATGCGAAAATCACCTTGAAGCAGGGAGGATTCGTCCTGCTTTGCAAAGGGAACCGTGACCGAATCTTTCTGCTGCATCGAGAGACGCGAATAGATGCCGTCCTTCTGATTCGCCTCCCCGAACTGCTGAAAGTACATCTGGGTCACCAGCTCGGGGAATCCCTCCGCAAGGACTCGGAAGTGAATATGCGGTGTGCGCCCCGGATACTTCCCAGGAATGATCGACTGGAAGCGGTAAGCCCCTTCGGGATCGCAGACCAGTCTCGCCCAGTATTGAAAGTTGGGGTCCAGTGGCGCCTGATTGCTGTCGGCCTGATGCTGATAACGCCCGGAGTGGCATGCCTGCCACAATTCCACGATAGCACCCGACAGGGGGCGTCCGTCGATGCCAACGACTTTTCCTCGGACTTCAATCAGCTCCCCTTCAGCCGACGGACCGTCGGCGGCTCGCCGGGTCAAATCGGCATCCGAATGCGGTTGCTTGGCGATTTCCGGGACCGGATAAAAGGGGCCGGATGTCTGGTGCGGGGTCAGGGCGAGATCTTCTGCAAGCGTCCGCCCCGCCAAAGGAAGCATCGCTCCGACCGCCGACGCCTGCCCTAAAAAACGTCGTCGATTCCATTGTCTCGCGTTCATCACGTGGTACCCATCCCGATCTGAGATCGCCAATTGGTCCGGTCTTTGCTTCATCCTGCCAGTGTTCATTTAGTGTATCACGGCCCCCATCGCCCGATCATCGAAACTCCGGAATTCCCGAGACTGGAATCCTGTCCTGCGAAGCGAATAGCCTTCCCTCCGCCACGTCGGCTCACGCAAACAAAGGAATGAATGGCCTTCCCTCGTTCTGTGTCGGCCGCTCGGGCCGCCCCTGATGCAGGTAGGTTAGCTGCCTTGCATCGACTCCCATCAGATGAAGAATTGTTGCATGCAGGTCATGGATATGCACGCGCTGATCGACCGCATGAAGCCCCAGATCGTCGGTCGTGCCGAGCGTCTGCCCGCCACGGACGCCACCACCCGCAAACCACATGGTGAATCCGTTCGGATTGTGATCCCTTCCATCTCCCTTTTCGCTCATCGGAGTCCTGCCAAACTCACCACCCCAGATGACCAGGGTATCCTCCAGCAGACCACGGCGTTTCAAATCCTTCAGCAATCCGGCAACCGGCAGATCGCTGGCACGACACAGCTGGCTGTGATTCTTCTCGATGCCGGAATGAGCATCCCATCGGCTTCCAGCCCCGTGGTACAGCTGCACAAATCGCACGCCACGCTCCACCAGCCTCCTGGCCAGCAGGCACTTGCGTCCAAAGGAATCTGTTTCTTTGACTCCGATCCCATAATCAGCGAGGGTCGCAGGCGTCTCCTGGTTCAGTTCGATCGCCTCGGGAGCGGACGACTGCATGCGGTAGGCAAGTTCAAAGGAATTAATCCTCGCTTCCAATTCGCTGTCCAGTTCGCGCCCAAGCTGGTGCATTCGATTCCACTGGTAGATCTGCCTCAGTTTTCTCTGCTGGATCTCTGTCGTCACGGCACCAGGAGGTTGCAGGTGCTCGATGGGCACCTCACCTGCCAACATGGCCGTCCCTTGATAGCTTGCGGGCATGAAACCTGCACTCCAGTTGCGGCTTCCATTGATCACATGGCCATCCCCATCTTCCATCACGACAAATCCAGGGAGATCGCGGTTCTCGCTTCCCAGCCCGTAACTGATCCAGCTTCCCAGCGACGGCCTGCCTCCCAAAATCGATCCGGTATTCATCTGGCAGACGCCATTGGAATGGTTCAATCCGTTTCCCCAGCAGGATCGAACCACCGCGATCTGGTCGACCATGGTTGCGGTATGAGGCAGCCAGTCGCTGACCCATGTGCCGCACTCGCCATGCTGACTCCAGCGACGCTTGCTTGCCATCAAGGGAGCGTTGTACTCTCCCATTGGAGTGATGACCGGCTTGAAGCTGCCAGGAAGCGGTTGCCCATGCAGCCTGGTCAGGGTCGGCTTGGGATCAAACAGATCGATGTGACTAGGCCCACCCTCCATGAAAAGGAAGATCGCGCGCTTGGCTTTTCCGAAACCTCGCGGCGCGGAGGCCAATCCAGCAGCCCTGGTTGCGGTCAGGCCCAACCAGGCCAGCATTCCGAATCCAGCACCAGCCTGCAACAGCATCTGCCGCCGCGTTGCGTAGAGCCCTCGCGGTGCCGAAGGTCCACCTTTCCTGCCGCAATCGTTCATCGGCACTCTCCATAAATCGGTTCATTCGATGTACAGCAGGGCGTTGGAACAGAGCAGGGTATGGCACAGCTGTTCCAGCGTCGCACCTGGCTCACTCATGAAACTGAGCAGCACTTCGAGCTCGGATGCCTCCGGTTCCCGCAAGTGCACACGCCGAAACGCCTCCCTCGGCGCTTCGTCTCCAAAATTGGCCAACTGCTCCGCCATCCTCCCGGATTGCTCGACCATCCAGGGGCTGTTCAACCACTGCAGGGCCTGCAGCGGGGTATTGGTCGGCATGCGCTTGGCGACCGAAACAATTCCATCAGGAGCATCCAGCGAACGGAGGAAGGAATCTGGATTGTTTCGCATCACACGACGATAGACGGACCGGCGAGTCGATTTGGCGTCGACGGATGGACCACCCCATTGCCGCTGCTGGAACCCCGCCAGCGACAGGATGGTGTCTCTTGCCTGCTCCGCATCCATCCTGCGAGGCGAAAACCGCCACAACAAGCGGTTCGCCGGGTCGATCGCAAATGCCCCCTGCATGCCAGCAAAGTAGGCAGCCTGCCGATAGGTATGCGATGTGACGATCAGTCGGCTGAGCTGCTTCACGCTTCCTTCGTGCTCCTGGTACCAACCTGCCAGCCAATCGAGCAGCTGTGGGTGGCTGGGAGGCTGGGTGAGTCGTCCAAAATCGCTCGCATTCTCCACCAGCCCCGCCCCAAAATGATGCTGCCAGATCCGATTGACCATCACCCGCCAGCTCAGTCGATTCGACCGGTCGACGATCCATCGCGCCAGTGCCAGACGGCGGCCACTGGAATCGCCACTTGCCGGTCGATCTAGATCCCAAGGCGATTCGTTCAATATCTCCAAAGCTGCCGGCTCGATCGCCCCGGCAGCATCCCCACCAGCTCCAGGAATTCGGATCGGCGGTGGAATGGGCCCCACTTCCCGCACCGACGCCACTGTCGGGACGCTCGGCGGCAACCCTTTGCGCCACGAGGACAATTCTTCCTCCAGTTCCTTCCAGCGATCCAGCGTTTCCCCCTTCAACTTCTTCTTGAAGTCGATCCCCTCGATCTCCGCCTCGATCTGCAACTCCGCCAGATAACTGACTGCTTGCTCGCCTGGAGTCCGCTCACCGATCTTCTTTCGCAGAGCCGGCCTTACTTCGGGAGGAAACTTTTCGATCGCTGCCAGCCTCACCTCCTCGCGAATCGGCCGCTCCAGCGCATCCTGCTCGGCCAACTTGCTGGCCATCGACTGCGTCGCCTCAGTCCTCCGCGATTCCATCATCTTGCACTGGTCCTCCGCCACCGTCGGCAACTCCGCGGGAAGCAGACCAGCAAAACAGGACTGTAGCCGGTAGTAGTCTTTCTGCAGGATCGGATCGAACTTGTGGTCATGGCACCGCGCACAAGCGATTCCCAGTCCCAGAAACACCTCCCCGGTGACATCGGTAAGATCGTTCAGAATGACCGACCACTGGGTCTGTACGTCGCGCTGGTTGTACTCGTAAATCCACAGCCTAAGGTAGCCGGTGGCATCGCGCCCCCGAATTTCCCCAGGCTGCCACTCGTCACCAGCCAACTGCCAGGTGACAAATTCGGCATAAGGCATATCATCGCGAAAAGCTTCAAGCACGAAATCGCGGTAGCGATAGGCCGAAGGTCGGAAGTCATCCTGCTTGTAGCCATCCGATTCAGCAAATCGCACCAGGTCCAACCAGTACCTCCCCATCCGCTCGGCGTAACGGGGATCGGCCAGCAAACGGTCGACCATTGCGATGTATTGCGATTCGTCGGGGCATGCCAACCAGGACTCGATCTCTTCCAACCGAGGCAACTCACCGACCAGATCCAGATAGAGTCGCTTAGCCAGAGTCCTTGGATCGGCTGGTGGTGCCACAGGCAACGGATGCTCTGCGCGCATGGATTCGACAAAGGCATCAATCGGATGATCGCATGCGACATCACCAGCCTCTTCTGCCGGAGGAATGGCTCGCATCACGGGCTTCCATAGCCAATGATCCATGGCAGCATCAGCCCATGCCTGCGACCGATTTTCCAGCGTCATGTTGACCGATGGCCAGGGAGCCCCTAGGGCGATCCATCTCAGCAGGTCGCCGCGGATCGATTCGGGCAACTGTCCTTCAGGAGGCATTTGCAACTGGCCATACTCAATCGCTTCGGCAACGCGCGCCCGCTGGTGGTCTCCGACCTTCTCAAAGAGGCTTCCCGAGTCGCCACCGGCTTCCCATCCTGCCGCATAATCCAGACGCAGCCCACCCTCCTGCCTTCCTTCCCGATGGCATTCGATGCAGTGAGCGATCAAGACAGGTCGAATCTTAGATTCAAAGAATCGAATCGATTCGGTGTCTCCAGCATCCAGCTTTCCGCTCGCCAGGAGAGCGACCAATACCAGCCAAAGGCAAGGCATTCTATTTTGCTTCATCGGACCCTCTTTCACGCAGCGTCCACCGCTACCTTTCCATCATGCAGCGATCCAACCGATTCCCCGATGGTAACTGCGGACACCGTTTGCCATCGACCGATTATCGAACATGTGGCATTGAAAATCCAGCAATCCAGCAGCCCCCTGCTGCGCTTTCTGGTGTCTGGAAGGGTATCGATTCCCCTTTCGGCAATCGACTGGATAGATGAAAATCGTCAATGCAAGCCAAACTCGCTGGACCGTTTCCAATCAGATGACAGGCACGAGATGACTGAGGCAATTTTTCGGCCTCGGTAGGATGGGAGGTCATTCATGGACGCAACTCAGGGCTCAATACATCGGGAGATCGCACCAGCGCCATCCCCCGTACTCAACTTGGCTGCCTATCATTTTGTATCGATTCGTTCGCCGGAGGAACTGCGGAGTTCAATCCGGCAGCGTGCCGGTGACTTGCAGATCAAAGGCACCGTGCTGATCAGCCACGAAGGGATCAATCTCTTTGTGGCTGCTCACGAGTCAGCCGCCAGGCAATTCTTCGAATGGCTGAAATCCCTACCGGGGCTTCGGGAGCTCCATGCCAAGGAAAGCTGGACAGACTATCAGCCGTTCCGGCGGATGCTGGTCAAACTAAAAAAAGAAATCATCGCTTTTGGAGTCGATCAGATCGATCCGGCGCACTACACCTCCTCCAAGATCACTCCCGAAGAACTTCGACAGTGGCTTCGCGAGGGCCGGCCAATTCAGCTCCTTGATGTCCGCAATGATTACGAGGTTGAGGTAGGCACCTTTCAAAATGCCCATCCCATAGAAATCGACCAATTTCGAAAGTTCCCCGAGGCGATCGATAAACTGCCCAAGGAATGGAAAGAGCAACCTGTGGTGATGTTCTGCACGGGTGGTATCCGTTGCGAAAAGGCAGGGCCTTGGATGGAACAGCGTGGATTCCGTCACGTTCTGCAATTGGATGGTGGAATTCTCAACTATTTTGAGAAGTGTGGCGGCGAGTTCTATCAAGGAGACTGCTTCGTCTTCGACCAGCGGGTCGCCGTTCGTCCCGATCTGACCCACTCGGATAAATCGCTCTGCTTTGCCTGCCAGCACGTCCTGACGCAGGAACAGATGCAGTCGGATCTCTATCAGCCAGGGAAGCACTGCCCGCATTGCTACCTGAGCCCCACGGATGCGATGGAGCGAAAGCGCGAGGCGAAGGAAAGCCGAATGCGCGAGTACCTGGAAAGGCAACCAGGCTGCCAACCGTACTGCAGTGAACGGAGCATTCACGTTCCCCGACGACTGGCCGGAATACCTCTGCTGGATTTCCTGGAGCAGTGGATACCAGGTCGGTCGCGAACGCATTGGATGGAGGCGATTCAGTCGGGGAGATTGCTCGATGGCAACTTGCGCAGCATCGCTCCCGATCGGATCGTTTCGGAAGGACAGAAACTACTGCACCGCGAACCGGAAATAACGGAGCCTCCCGTCTCTAGTGAGATTCACCTGATCTACCAGTCCGACAACTGGCTGGTTCTCGATAAGCCGGCACCTCTGCCGGTTCACGCCTGCGGTCGCTACTTCAAAAACACGCTCGAAGCGGCCATGCAGCATGCATACCATCCGGAGAAAATTCGATTGGTGCATCGCCTGGACGCCAATACCAGCGGCCTGCTGATCGCCGCGCGTCGCACCACGGCCGCCAGATATCTGCAGAAGCAATTCAGCGACCGTGCGGTCGAGAAAACCTACCTGGCAGCTGTTTCCGGACATCCGCCGGAAGATCGTTGGGATTGCCAGATCCCCATCAGCGATCAGACAGGACCTCTGGGATCCCGTTCAATTGCTCCCGTTGACTCGTTGCAGCCAACCCACCAGGCACTCACCACCTTCCAAGTCCTCCATCGTCGCAGCGACGGAACTTCCCTGCTGGAAGCCATCCCGAAGACGGGCCGAACCAACCAGATCCGAATCCATCTCTGGGAGTCCGGTTTTCCGATCATCGGCGATCCGCTCTACCTGCCCGCCAGGAAACTCGGCGATGGTTCAACCCTGCCGATCGACCAACCTTCGATGCAGCTTCACTCCTGGAAAATCAGCCTGCTCGATCCCGAGACGAAGACTCGCCGTAGCTTTATCAGCCACCAAGTTCCCCAATGGGCCGCGAACATCTCCGGTTGAACCCACCACGCAAGCTTCCGACCCCGAGGATCCAATCGCCAGATCGCGCGAAGGAAAACATCCATCGCTATTTCACTGCCGCAGGAGATCTGAAAGCGGGCCTTTGGTCGACCAGCGACCCAGAACGGCCCCTGTTCGAATCGATGCGCTGGTCGAAAAGGATTCATCCCTAGTGCTTCACTCGCGATCCATTCATGCCGGAACGAAAGCCCGATGCCATCGCACGACGACACGACGCTTCCTGCTGCACCACGCGCATCGCAGCGATTGCACGCGGCACCACGCGATGATCGCACGATCGACAACCACCATTCGATGCCTTGCATCATCTCTGCGGCTCCGAGATCCGACGATCTGATCGCTCCACTTTCCATTCAAGAAAGATTGCTACTCCTCTTGACCCAGTTCGCCGCATCGATGAAACTTCCGGTTCAGACGAGGAGCTCTATTGGATCCATGATCGACGGATTGATCTGGAGCCGTGGCCGGGGCTCCTCGTTTTTTTATGCGCGTGGGGCTCGTCCGAAACTACAGTGAAGCATCTTGCTAGCAACGAGCAGGGTTTCCACCTGCACGCCAGCATCGCCCATGCAAGTCGGCAAAGCCCGTCGAGTTCAAGGGAGTCGGAAACAACCGACGAGTTTCGTGATGGATCGTCTGCTGATCGAGGAAAGCGATATCCTCATGGAGGAAGCCGGCTGGCTGGTGCTCCAAAAGCCAGCTGGCTTACTAACACAGGCTGCGCCTGGAGTTCCCAGCGTCCAGATGGCGCTTGAATTGCTTTTGGCCCAAAGGCCGTCGGCTCCTCAGCATCCATTTGTTGGACTGCCCCATCGCCTGGACCGTGGCACTTCCGGCGCTCTGCTGGTGGCTCGCAATGCCCGCACGCTACGACGCTTCGGGGATCAGTTTGCCCATCGCTTGGTCGAGAAAACCTATCTGGCCATGGTGGAAGGGGACGCGAGGGGAAAGACAGGGCGCTGGGAAGATCATGTGCGGAAGATTCCGGAGCGGCCCGTAGGAGAGACGGTGACCGCCGATCATCCGGATGCCAGGCTGGCAGTGCTGGAATCTCGGCTTTGCTGGACCGATGGATCGACGAGTTTGATCGAAGTGCATCTGGAGACAGGGCGCATGCATCAGATCCGCATCCAGTGCGCCGCGCGCGGCTTGCCCGTCGTCGGGGACTGGTGTTACCAAGCTACTACTCGGTTTGGAACACCCGATCCCCAGGGCTTGTGGCAGCAACTGGCGCTCCATGCTTGGCGGCTCAGTTTTCGCCATCCGGGAAACGCCAAGAAGATCACCGCTGAGGCCAGACTTCCATCATCATGGAGCGTATTTCCTGTCGATGCGTTGCGGCAACTGGGCGATTCCCAGGTACCATGAAAGGACAAATGCCAAGTTGTTGACCTTCATCCAGGAATGGTCGCCTGAGTACCACCTGAAACAGGATCCGTCATGACCGATTTCGATTGGTCGACCCAACAGATTCACTTCGTCACCGGCAAGCTCGCGCGATCCGCCCTCCAGCCAATCGTCGAAAGCTTGTCGAAACGATTTGGCTTTCGCTACACCATCCAGACGATGCCGATCACCGTCGCTGCCCTGATGACAGCCAAGTGGGCCCTGCGACACCTGGCTCCACCGGAAGGAACGACGCGGATCATTTTGCCCGGCTATTTGGCCCCAGGTCTGGAGGAGATCCAGGCCCATCTGAATCAGAAACAGGCCAATTGTCGCGTCGAGTGCGGACCGAAGGACCTTCGGGAGCTCCCTCGCCATTTCGGGGTCAAGCAGACCGATCGCGGTGACTATGGCGCGCATCGCATCGAAATTCTCGCCGAAGTCAATCATGCCAATCGGCTTCCGCTGGCCAATCTGGTCAGGCAGGCCAAGCAATGGGTGGCCGAAGGAGCCGATCGTATCGACCTGGGATGCGATCCCGCGGCCCAATGGACCACCATCGGCGATGCCGTGAAACGACTTCGAGACGAAGGGATTCGACTTTCCATAGACACCTTCGATCCTTGGGAAGCCGCAGAAGGGACAAGAGCAGGAGCCAACTTGGTCCTATCGGTCAACCGCAGCAACCGCCACATGGCGATCGACTGGGGCGCCGAGGTGGTGGTGGTCCCAGACATGGATCAACCTTGGCTGGAAAGTCTCATGGAAACAGCTCAGTTTCTCGAAGATCAACAAGTCCCCTACCGGCTCGATCCGATCCTCGAACCGATTGGATGTGGTTTCGCAAAATCACTCCATCGCTACTATGCGCTCAGGCAGCATGCGCCTGAGGCGGCGATGATGATGGGAATCGGCAATCTGACCGAACTGACCGATAGCGACTCGGCAGGTATCAACACCCTGCTTCTGGGATACTGCGAGGAACTTCAGGTCGGAAGCATCCTGACCACCCAGGTGATTCCATGGGCGCAGAGCTCTGTTCGTGAATGCCATCTGGGGCGAAAGCTAGTCCATTACGCAGTGGCTCATTCACTCCCTCCCAAACACCTGGAAGAGGGACTGGTGATGCTTCGCGACCCCACTCGCAGACACTATCCGGAGGGATGGTTTGAAGAACTGGCTTCAACGATTCAGGATCCCAATTACCGGATCTTCTGCGATGGCAGGCAGTTGCACCTTGTCTCGGCCGGAATCCACCTTCAGGGGACCGACCCGATGGAGATCTTCGCCCAATTGCACAAGACGCCTCGGGGGGCCCAGTTGACGGCGGGCCATTCTTTTTATTTAGGATTCGAGCTTGCCAAGGCAATGACCGCTTTGACCCTTGGTAAGAATTACGAACAGGACGAAGCCCTTCGATGGGGAATGCTGACGCAGGAAGAATCGCATACGCGACTGACATGGACGCGGCAGCGACCAGATCCTCCCAACCAGGCGACGGCTGAAGCAAAAGAGGACTCCTGATGCCCACTCCTTGGATGGAAGAAATTCCCGGATCGATCGGTGTCGCCGAAGCGCTGGAACGGCTGTGGGATCAACCTTGGTGCTGCCTGCTGGAAAGCGCTTTGGCTCATCCTCAACTAGGAAGGTACAGCTTTCTGGCAGTCGATCCATTCCAGGTTTTCCGCGTCACTCGACCGCAGGCGGATCCCTTCGCCGAGCTGACTGGATGGATGGACCGATTCCAGACGGAATCACTTCCCGGACTTCCGCCATTTCAGGGTGGCGCTGCAGGTTTCTTCGGATACGAACTGGGACGATGTTTCGAGCGAGTTCCGAGGGCGAGGCATGATGAGTTCGCTCTCCCCTTGGCCGTGGTGGGGCTGTACGACGTCGTCGTTGCCTGGGATCATCTCCAGAACCGCGGCTGGATCATCTCCCAGGGGTACCCTGAGAGCGATCCCCGGGCCAGGGCGCAGCGCGCTGAAGAGCGGGGAATGTGGTTGCGAGAGCGGTTGCGGGGCCCTGCGATTACCAGACCTGCCCACCAATCCCACCTCCATGCCACTGCCCATGGTTTGACCGCCCCCCAGTACCAGACGCGCCTGGGAGCCGCATGGCTTGGCAACTTTGATTCCTCGGGATATCAGGCGGCGGTCGAGCAAGCCAGAGAAGCGATCTACTCGGGCGACATCTTTCAGGTGAATCTGTCGCAGCGGCTGCTCCGCCGCTCCTTTTGCCATGCGGTCGACCTGTACCTGGAGATGCGACGGGAGAATGCAGCGACCTTTGCTGGCTACTTCGATCTTGGACCATCGCAAATCGTCAGCGCCTCCCCGGAACGATTCCTGCGGGTCGAGCAGGGCTGGGTCGAGACGCGGCCGATCAAGGGTACCCGGCGCCGCTCTAACGATCCACAGGTCGATGCAGCTGCGGCGACCGAACTGCTAAACAGCGAGAAAGACCGAGCTGAAAATGTGATGATCGTCGATCTGCTTCGGAACGATCTTTCACGGGTCTGTGAACCGGATAGCGTTCAGGTAGAGCGGCTGTGCGGCCTGGAAAGTTATCCGTTCGTCCATCACCTGGTGAGCGTGGTTCGAGGTCGGCTTGCGGGTGACCTCACCCCTGTCGATCTCCTTGCCGCATCCTTCCCCGGCGGCAGCATCACAGGGGCTCCCAAAATCCGAGCGATGGAGATTATCGCGGAATTGGAACCGACGGCGCGAGGTGCTTACTGTGGATCGCTGGGATACTGGGGGTGGAACGGAAACGTCGACTGGAATATTCTGATCCGGACCATCACCGCCAGTCGAGGCTGGTGGCAGTTTCAGGTAGGAGGTGGCATCGTCGCCGACAGCCAGGCCGCTGCAGAAGAAGAAGAGACATGGACCAAGGCGGCGGGTTTGGTCCGTACGATCGAATCTTTGATGCGGCAAGCCGTCCGCTGAAACGTGCTCTCACCCAGGAGGGCACCCGCAACGCGGCAGCCCCCATGACGAACCTCTTGCGCGAGGATAATCGATGCCCTTCCTCTACGTCCTGCGAGGTAAAGAGTATGGCAAACACTGGTCGATCCCCGATCCCGGCGGCTCCATCGGCCGTGGAGAAGAGAACGATCTGGTGCTGACGGATACCGAGGTATCTCGAAACCATGCCAGCATCCGCCCTCAGGATCAGGGATGGATCCTGGAAGATCTCCGAAGCAGCAACGGCAGCTTCGTCAACGGACAGCGCTGCGACCAGCGGAAACTGAATCATGGAGACCGCATCCAGTTGGGGCAGACGCTGCTGATTTTCACCACATCAGCTCGACTCTCTCCAGCGCATCATTCCACCTTCAGCGACGATGGCCAGATCCGCATCACGGGTGAATCCGCGGCAGCCGATCTTTCTCAGATCCGAAGCAGCCTGGCCCCATTCGAACCAGCCCCCCGGCCCATCGGACTGGATACCTCGGAATCCCGCTCCACCGCCCCCCCTCGATCGACTCGTGCCGCCGGGAATCCATGGGAGGTGATGTACCACACGGCGATCGCCGTCAGCCGAACGATCGATATCGATAAGCTGCTGGAGCAGATCCTTGGCCTGATCTTCGATTCGATCGAATGCGATCGAGGCTGCATCATGCTGGCGGAAGCCGATCATCGCACCCTTCGACCCGCCTGCCGAAGAGATCGGGTCGAAGGTAGCCGTTCGGGTCCTCTCGAAATCAGCCGCACGATTCTCGATCACGTCATGGAACACCAGGAAGGCGTGCTGACCAGCAATGCCAACACCGATTCACGATGGGAGTCCTCCGCCAGCATCCAGAAAATCGGGATCCGTGAAGCCATCTGCGTTCCAATGCAGGGACGCTACGGCACCGTCGGGGTGCTGTACATCGATACCTCCATTTCTCCCGGCGAATACATCTCGGAACCCGCAGCCAACCGCTTCACCGAAGAACATCTGCGGATGATGATCGCCATCGGCCATCAGGCTGCCCTGGCCATCGAAGATACCGCCTACTATCGCGGGATGCTGCAGGCCGAAAGACTTGCAGCCATGGGCCAGACGATTGCAACCATTTCCCACCACGTCAAAAATATCCTTCAAGGGATTCGCGGTGGCTGCTACCTCGTAGAAGAGGCAAGGAAAAAGAAAGACTGGCAACTGCTGGATCGCGGATGGAATATCGTCGATCGCAATCAGGATCGGATCGCCAACCTGGTTCTTGATATGCTCACACTCACAAAAGATCGGCACCCCCAATGGCGCATGGCAGACCCCAGACTGACGATCGCTGAGGTCGTCGACCTGATCCAGCTGCGCGCCGCACAGGCGTCGGTCGAACTCCTCTGGTCTCCACCTGATCCCTTTCCGCTGGTCGCCTGCGATCCCGAATCGCTGCATCAAGCTATCCTGAATCTGCTGCTCAATGCAATCGACGCCTTCAACGCACCTGCCAGCGACCTGGAAACCGCTCCACCGACCAGCAGGTCGGTGCGGATCGAACTTCATTTGCTGCCAGTCGATGCAAGTCAGCAGATCGCAATCGATGTCAGCGACAATGGCCCCGGGATCCCCATCGAGCAGCAATCGAAGCTTTTTTCCCTCTTCGAATCGTCCAAAGGAGCTCGGGGAACAGGGTTGGGCCTGGCCGCATGTCGAAAAATCCTGCGAGAACATGGTGGGGATTCCCAGCTTCTGGAGAGCAGCCCCAGTGGAACCCGGTTCCGGCTCCACTGGCCCCTGCGCGATCGATCCCAGCTCCCCAACAACGATACACCACCTCTACCGACGCGATTTTCCGGTTGACCTGCTGGCACCTCGCGTTGCAGCTGTGCGAAGAATTGCAGAAGATCTGCACCCAATGGCATATCCCCCGGCGCGAATGAGCTGGCGCGACGACGCAGCTCACCAAGGAATCGACATCAACTTGAGCCCCTCCAGCAATTCCACGCCGAATATCCCTCTTGGGAACGTGAAATGCCTGAGGCAATTGCTGCTATTAAGGAAGTTGCGGCTCAGACCCTTCCCTACGGATACGACATCGACTGGCAGGGACTTTCCTTCGACGAGGCAAAAAAGGGGAACACGGCCGTTTACATTTTCCTGATCGTCATTGTCTTTGTTTATTTGGTGCTGGTCGGTCAATACGAGAGCTTCCTGCTTCCCTTGGCGGTCATCACCTCCCTTCCAATTGGTATTTTCGGTTCTTTTCTCTTCCTCAAATCGATGGGACTGTCCAATGATGTCTACTGCCAGATCGGCTTGGTGATGCTGGTCGGGCTCCTCGGGAAGAACGCGATTCTGATCATCGAATTTGCGGTGCAGCGTCGCCATGAGGGGGCGAGCATTTTCGATGCGGGAGTCGAGGGAGGAAAGCTTCGATTCCGACCGATTGTGATGACTTCATTTGCTTTCATCGCGGGGCTGATTCCTCTGGTACGGGCGACTGGTCCAGGGGCGATCGGAAACAGGACGATCGGCACGACGGCAGTTGGGGGGATGTTGATCGGCACGGTGATTGGTGTGCTGGTCATCCCCGGACTTTATTACTTCTTCGGCAAGGTGGCCGATGGACGGAAGTTAATCAAGGATGAACACGATGAACCTCTCAGCGAACTGCTGGAGCGTACAGAGTAGAAACCGATCGCTGAAAGCTGCTGTTGGAACCTGTATTCTGATGGCATTCCCAGGATGCAAAATTCCACAACTCTGCTGCCCCGCGCCTTTTCGACCGCTTCCCGAAGCGTACGACAAGAACAATGATCCGTCGCAGGGTACGATCGGATCGGAAAACTCTGCTCAGCTTGGATGGGCTCAGTTTTTCAACGACCCCGCGCTCAACAGCTTGATTGCAGAGTCGTTGCAAGGGAACCAAGAGCTAAAAATTCTCGCCCAGGAGATCCGCATCGCCAACAATGAGATCCTAGCCCGTCGCGGCTCACTTTTCCCCTTCGTTTCCCTTGGTACACGAGCTGGCATTGAGAAATCGAGTCGGTTCACTCGCAATGGAGCCGTTGAGGAATCGCTGGAAGCTGCACCCGGAAAGGGATTTCCCGAACCGCTTCCTGATTTCCTCGTCGCTGCCGATGTCTCTTGGGAGATTGACATCTGGCGCAAACTGCGCAACGCCAGGGATGCTGCGACCTTGCGCTACCTGGGAACCAGGTCCGGCCGGAATTATGTCGTCACACGACTTGTATCAGAACTTGCAGAAAACTACTACGAACTGCTCGCTCTGGACAACCAACTGCTTACTCTCCAGAGGACGATTGAAATTCAGACCAAGAGCCTGGAAACCGCCAAGGCGCTTAAGGATGCAGCGCGAGGAACGGAGCTTGCCGTTCAGAGGTTCCAAGCCGAAGTCCAGAAGAATCAGAGCCAGATTCTTCTGATCCAACAGCAGATCGTCGAAGCAGAGAACCGAATCAATTTCATCGCTGGACGCTTTCCTCAGCCAGTCGAGCGGCCCTCGGTGGAGTTCCTCGACCTTTCGCTCAATTCGTTGAACGTGGGGATCCCTTCCCAGCAACTGCTCTTTCGAGCCGATATACAGCAGGCCGAGCGAGAGGTTGCTGCAGCTGGGCTGGATGTCCGTGTTGCGCGCGCTCAATTCTTCCCATCGCTGGTGCTAACCGCCGGGGTGGGATACCAGGCATTCAATACGAAGTACCTCTTTTCCAGTCCCGAATCTCTGATCTATGGAGCGGCGGGAGGTTTGGTGGGACCATTGATCAACCGCGCGGCGATCAAGGCGGATTACATGAATGCCAACGCACGGCAGCTCCAGGCGATCTACGATTATCAGCAGACCGTTCTGACAGCTCACATCGAGGTCGTCAATCATCTTTCGACTGTCGAGAATTTCGGAAAGAGCATCGAAGTGAAACGTCGGCAATTGGAATCACTGGAAGCATCTGTCGACAATGCGACGAAGCTGTTCCAAAATGCGCGGGGGGAATACATCGATGTCCTTCTGTCTCAGCGGGATCTGATGGAAGCGAGAATGGACTTGATCGAGACCAAGCAGAGGCAACTGGCTGCTGTGATCAGCGCCTATCAGGCGCTCGGTGGCGGCGGTTATGCCGGGGATTTTCTGATCGACGATGTCGAATACCTCGATCTGATCCCACAGGAAGAGGCGATTGAAAAGGAGTTGCAAGAGGCGATCGGCGCCCCTTCAACCGTACCCAATGCAGCTCCATCCGACCAAAAGGCGGAACCTGTCGAGGTCATTTCCGGTGCCACTACAGCACTTCCTCTTCCCGCTGGAAAACCGCTCCGATGGATCGTTTGACGGAACGCATTCCCTTGCGACCATTACACCGGTAGCCGCACGTGATCGAACCGTCTGCCGGATTTCGCGAGGGGACAAAAACAAAGCACCACTGCGACCGAAATGACTTGGCAGAGCGAGCGACTGGTCTGCAACCGGATCGATTGTCTTATCCCTCCAGTCGTTTAGCGCGGCTTCCGATATGGGGCTGGAACAACGTCCGCTGGTCATGCTCCATCTGCTCGACAGCGCCGACTGCCAACTCATATAGCCACCGCTGCGCTCGGACAGGTGACTGTTCTTCCTGTGGTGCCTTCCTACGGTAGCTACCGTCAGATTGAAGCAGCCAGCTGTTTTGATTATCCCGGAAGTAGGCATCGAGAATCGAAAGCAGCTTGCGCCGGCAGGGAGCATCTTCAATCGGCACCAGCAGTTCGACACGTCGATCGAGGTTGCGTGGCATCCAATCCGCGCTGCTGATGAACACTAGGTCGTCGCCTCCATGATGGAAGTGGAGGATTCTGGCATGCTCCAGAAATCGATCGACGATGCTCACCACCTGGATATTCTCGCTCAGCCCGGCCACCCCGGGCCTCAGGCAGCAGACGCCCCGCACATTCAGCCGCACGTTCACACCTGCTTTGCTGGCGCGGTAGAGTGCCGCGATCATATCGGGGTCGACCAGTGCGTTGAGCTTTGCGGTGATGTGAGCTCGCTGCCCCTGTTTCCGCCGGCTGGTCTCTCCATCGATCAGGGCGATCAATTTCTTGCGTAGACCAATCGGTGCCGCATCGATTTGCCGATAGCTCTGCGGCTGGCTGAATCCCGTGATGGCATTGAAGAACGAGCTGGCATCAGCTCCCCATTCATCGCGACAGGTCAGATAGCTGATGTCGCTGTAGAGTCTAGCGGTGGATTCGTTGTAGTTGCCGGTTCCGAAGTGCACATACCGCTGGATTCCATGCGGCTCGCGCCGCACGACGATACACACTTTGGCATGCGTCTTAAGCCCTCGCACACCGTAGATCACCTGAACCCCCGCTTGCTCCAGTTCCTTCGCCCATTCGATATTGCGCGCCTCATCGAATCGGGCTTTCAGTTCCACGATCACCGTCACATACTTCCCTCGCTCGGCAGCACGCTTGAGTGCGGCGACTATCGCGCTGCGCCGTCCCGTGCGGTAAAGAATCTGTTTGATCGCCAGGACATCGGGATCCAACGACGCCTCCTCGATCAGGCGCACCACCGGTTCGTAGCTTTCGTAGGGATGGCAAAGAAGAAGATCCTGGCGGCTGATGTTGTCGAACATTTTCTCTGCTGGATCGATATTCGGGGATGGCTGAGGCAGCCAGGCAGGATCTCGCAGCGACGGAAAGCCATCGGTCTCGGTTAGGGAAAGCATCGAGGACAGGTCGATCGGTCCGGGAATGCGAAACACCTCGCGCCGCCCAAGCCCTAGTGACTCGGCCAGAAACTGGGTTGTTACCTCCGAAGCCTGCTGGGAGATCTCCAGGCGAATCGAGTCTGCAACTCTTCGCTGCAGCAGCACCTGCTCCATCCCGCTCATCAAGTCCGCCGCGCCATCATCCCTCAGGCTGATATCGAGGTTGCGGGTGATGCGGCAAACCGACCACTCCAGCACCGTCATTCCTGGGAAGAATCGGTCGACACAGTGACCTACTAGATCCTCCAGGAGGACGTAGCTGTACTTGCTGTCCGAAGGAAGGGTGATGAAGCGAGGCGTCGATTTGCCTAACGGAATCATCGCGAAGCGATGGGGTGGATCGAGCGTGCCATCTTCTAGGCGAACCACCAGATAAAGCCCAAGGTTTTGGAGCAGCGGGAATGGATTTTCCGGTTCGATCGCCATCGGTGAGAGGACCGGAAAGATCTCCTCCTGAAAAATCCGCTCAATCGCCTCCAGTTGTCGCGTGCTGATTCCCTCCAGCCGAACCCTTTCCATCCCCTCGCGCTGTAGCGCTGGCTCCAAGTCCTCGCTCAGGCAACGATACTGCGATTCGACCATCGATACGACTCTTCGGTGAATCGCCTCCAATTGCTGGGTTGGCGAAGGTCCTGCCGGGTCGGTGGGCCCGACTCGCTCATTCTCCTGCAACTGCAGGCCTCCTACCCGTACCATAAAGAACTCATCCAGGTTCGATCCGGTGATTGCCAGAAACTTCAGCCGCTCCAGCAATGGCACTTCGGAATGCCGAGCCTGATCGAGTACCCGTTGATTGAATTCCAGCCAGCTCAATTCGCGGTTCAAAAGCTGAAGATCGGTCTGACTCATGGTGTTTCCATTCCAACAACGAATCCCGCACCCATCGGCGGCTTCCTGGCAGTTTCCGGGGTCCAGGAGTTCAACCCCCCGCCCGCATTGAAGCAGATTTTCCCTGGGACTCCAACCTCAACTGGGGAAGCAACGCGTGATCGTACCAATCATCCTGCCGGAGAAAAACCAGTGAGATAATTGCAGGGTTTTTGCGAGCCGGAGCAAGGAATGAAAACAAGGAAGAGAGGTCGAAAAGAGCTGGTTTCTTCGTTTTTCGGGTGAGCTGATGGCATAGAACGGCACGGGACAGAGGGCTCCTGGACAACAGCCCTGGGCTCTTTCGCAACACACGCCACGCGGGTTTGTGCACTGGCGTTCCGAGCCGACGAACTCGATCAGTTCGCTGGACCAATCGGGGCAATCGATCGGCTGCGGTCCCATTAGCGCAAACCGGATGAGTGCAACGGTACGCCCCTCCCCGGAGATATCCCAATTAACCCGACCGCGTCAACGAAGTTCCATGATCTTTGCAAGTGCGGAGCTTCGAGGAGTCGCTGAACTGTCCAAGCGATTGAAGGCGAGTCTCGCATGGAACGGCATGCAGTCATCTACTATCGGCTCATTGGCGGACGGGCATAGGAGAGGTTTCGATGGCGACCTGCTCCAGATCGGTAAAGGCGGACAAGCTCTGATCGAATTGCTTGATGACACCGGTGGCGATGTCGTAGTACCAGCCAAACACCTTCAGCTTTCCAGCAGCAATTCCGGCCGCGACACATGGATGGGTGCTCAAGTGATTCAGTTGCACCAGGACATTCTCCTCCGTCACCGCCCGCAGACGCTCGACGGCCCGTTTCCTCTTGTGCTTGATTTGCATAATCTTGCGGGTCGCTTCGGCGTGATGAAACCACGCTTTGAGCCCCAGCATGTCGTCCGGTACCTTCCCTTCCACCAGAGCTTTGATGGCACCGCATTGGGAGTGACCACAAACAATGATGTTCTTCACCTTCAGAACGGTGACGGCATACTCAATGGTCGCAACCTCCCCTCCCATCGATGCACCGAATGGCGGGATGAGGTTGCCAGCATTGCGGATCTGGAACAGCTCCCCTGGGACGGTCTGCGTGATGACATTGGGCAGGACACGCGAATCCGAACAGGTGATGAACAGCGCGCGAGGCTTCTGATGATCCGCCGCCAGCTGCTCGTAAAATTTTCGATTCTTGGGGTACTCTTTCGTTCTAAAATCGTGGACCCCCTGCAATATCTTATCCATCGGAATCTTTTCCTTTCGTCGGCCGTACCCCCCAGATAATCGCTCGCCCGCTTCCGGTTACTATACGCGAAAGCGGGCGACTTCTGGACTCAATCGACCTCGCTGAATTGGAAAGCGGTTTATGGCCACCGGACCGATGAACTCCCCTTTTCTCATAGGAATTCTCATGCCCTTGCGTCAGGTCAGCCTGAACTCGCTCCCTCTTAGATGCCACCTTTTCATCGCTTTATCGCTGGCGATGCAGCAATCTGTGCAGGCTCAGTCCAGTCGACGTGAGTTGAAGGTACGCGCCGACAGGGAGAGGGTGGAGGCGGAGGGGTTCTGGATCTACAACCAACTGGACTTGGGCTGGGAGCAGGCGAAAAAGCAGCAGCGTCCGTTGATGGTGGTCCTTCGTTGCATCCCATGTGAGGAATGCGTGAAACTGGATGACGATCTGGTCGACAATCATCCGGCGCTGCGTCCCCTTCTGGAGCAGTTCGTACGGGTGCGGGTCGTCTCCACCAATGGCCTGGACCTGACCCGCTTCCAGTTCGATACCGATCAGTCGTTTGCCGTCTTCCTCTTCCATCCGACCGGGACGCTCCTGGGGCGTTACGGTACCCGGTCAGATCAGAAAGAATGGGCGCAAGATGTTTCAATCTCCGGCCTGCGTGCGGCCTTGGAGCGAGCCTTGGATTGGCACCGCAACTTCGAGACAGTCGTCAGTTCGCTGGAAGGAAAGCAGGGCAAGGCGGTGGAGTTCCCATCGCCTGAACTGTTTCCTTCACTTCGTGGGAAATATGGTCCAGCATTGGATCAGGGTGGAAACCTAGTCAAGAGCTGCATCCACTGCCACCAGATTGGCGATGCGGACAAGGCGATGGCTTTCGACCGTCATGGAACACTTCCTGAACCGAAGCTATTCCCCTTTCCGCATCCAAAGATTTTGGGACTGATCATCGATCCGGCCACCTGTGGAACGGTCCTCCGGACGGAAAAAGAAAGCCCGGCGGAACGCGCGGGGTTGCGGGCTGGAGACGAGATCCTTCAGGCAGATGGTCAGTCCATCCTTTCCTTAGCCGATCTGCAGTGGGTTCTTCACCATCGCCATGGAGGATCGGACTCTCTTCCTCTGATCGTGCAAAGATCCAAGAGTCGACTCGAAATCACCTTGCAGCTGGAAGACGGCTGGAAGCGACGGGGGGATCTGTCCTGGCGAGCTTCGACGTGGGAGCTGCGCAGGCGAGCACTCGGAGGACTCCACCTGGTGTCCCTGGACGAAGAAACCCGCCGCATCCATGACATTGCACCAGGACATCTGGCGCTACGCGTGCGTCACGTCGGTCAATTCTCGCCTCACGATGTGGCGAAGCGATCTGGATTTCTGGAGGAGGATATCGTCGTCGCCTGGGATGGCATCGACAAGGACCAGAGCGAGACCGAGCTGATCGTCCACTCGCTTCAGTTGCGGCCGGAACGTCGGTCGATTCCTGTTGAAATCCAGCGGGGAAAGAAGAGATTACAAATGGAGTTGCCGATTCATTCCCACTAGCCCCAGCGTTGGGAATGATGGTGGCGTGCAGAGCCTGCTTTCATGGATGCAGGGGAGACCCCCCGATCGAATCACAGAAGCCCCTGCGCATTCGGTCTGGTTTCTGATTACATCCTTGCATTCACCCTGACAGCTTACGGTCTTCGGCAGACTTCCAGCCCTCGGGTTCCCAGAAGGTGACGACTCTTAGTTTGCCGCCAGCCCCGCGGTCCCGTCTGGTAGCAGACGTTCAATCACGTCTCCCATCGACGCAAACAAATGCTTCTTGAGGAGACGGTCGAGCCGGCGGTGGGTGTGTTTGAGCCCATGGTAATGGCGGAATCGTGTCTTGACGGAAATACCTTCGATTCTCGGTTGAGCTGGATCGACCTCCCATGGATGAATATAGAACATCGCCGGTCGCCCCGACTTGCGTACTCGGCGGATCGCTTGACGTGTCAATGCCAGCGGGAAGATCCGGAAATATCCTCCCCCCACCGGTACATTGGCTTTCCCCAGATGCCAGGCCGTCGGTGGAAATTCCAGAAGCGGTCCTGAAGGTGTGTCGATACGGTGCAGCTCGCGCTTCGCATTGGGGACTCCATAGCGGTCGTGTCCCCGAATGGGGAAAATGCTTGAATCGACGAGGAACCCCTCCTGGACCAGCACTTCCAGCGCCCACATCGAACGAGCGGTGATCGAAAAGCTAGGGGCTCGATAGGCCATTGGACGTACGCCGCATGCGGAAGTGATCGCATCGATGCTTTTCCGCAAATCGTCACGAAACAGATCTGGATTCAAGTCGTAGACCAACTGATGCGCATAGCCATGCGATGCCACCTCATGCCCTTCGCGATGAATCTTTTTGACCAGGGCAGGGCAGTGGCGTGCCACCCAGCCAAGAATGAAAAAAGTTCCGCGCACCTGATGGCGATCTAGCAGACGAAGTATTTTTTCCGTGCTCCTCTCCACACGCAGTTCGCGATCACCCCAGGTCTTTCTCGAAACGACCTTCTCGAATGCCGAGACCTGAAAATAATCCTCCACATCGACTGAAAAAACGTTTGGGATCTCTTTGGCGAGAGGTGGAGCGATCATGAGACTTACCCTTATCTCAAACGTAGGGGATGCAGGGTCGCCGTCGGAGGGTTTTTCCGCATACGACGAAACCCGGATCTCGTCCGCACACTGCTCCGTTCAGTCTAATTCCTAGCGGACTGGCTCCCAAGCGGCATTCTTTCAGGGGGGATCATCTCCACCAGGAGCCCAGGGGTGGCACCTACAGATGCGCCAAAGGCCGCGAGCCACCCCTGAAGCGACCCCATACTTTTCAATCGCCAGAATCATGTACTGGGAGCAACTGGGATGGAATCGACAATGGCTTCCCAGGTTGGGGCTGATCCACCGCTGATAGAAACGGATGGCTGCAATCGCCAATTGTTTCAAGACACGCCCGATCATGGCTCCTCCATTTCCGCATGGCACCCCAAGCCTCTCGCCCGCTATAGTACCTCCATCGGGTACCTGCCTGAGTCGCTCCACCATTTTCCATCGACGAATCCAGTGGCTTTCCATCTCCCAGGATCCCCTCTGATGGCTTCTCCTTCCTCACGACGGTTCCCACGTCATCGACGCACCGTGATCGATCTATGCCGTGCTGCGAGGTCGGTTCCCGCTTTTGCCGTCGAGCGGAGTTGGGAAGCGCAACGCATTGAGGACCTGCGAAAAAACGCCAGTACCCGCGTTGGCTGGCCCAGCATTTTTCTGCGAGCCTGGGGGTTGGTGGGGCAGCAGTTTCCTGAATTGCGGCAAGCCTACCTGTCGTTCCCCTGGCCGCGACTGTATCAGCATCCAGTCACCGTTGGGACGATCGCTATGCATCGACAACTGGAAAACGAGGAGCAAGGTCAATTGGTCTGGCCGAGAATTGCCTCTCCTGAGTCGAAGTCGCTGGTGGATCTTCAAGAGATCCTCGATCAGGCCAAGACCGCACCGCTGGCTTCGATTGGAAAGGATATCCAACTGCTTGCACGATTCCCCGCCCCGATCCGCCACTTGAGCTGGTGGCTACTGATGAACCTCTGGGGACGCAAAAAGGCAAAGAAACTAGGAACTTTCGGGCTATCAACCCTTGCCTCTCAAGGATCCCTCAATCGGTCGCATCCCCTGGTACTCACCAGCAGTATCACCTACGGACCGATCGACGAGAGGGGACAGATGCTGGTCACGGTGCTTTGCGATCACCGCGTCATCGACGGGTACCTTGCCAGTCAGGCTTTGGCACAACTGCTGCGGGTCATCGAGTCAACGATCGCACAGGAGTTGACGGCGTTGCAGCGTACTTCGGCCTGAACGGACCGAGCGGTTCGGGTTGGCTTCGATCATCACCGATCGCTTCTTTCAGCTACCCATGTACGGCCAGCAAATTCTCCCTCAGTACTCTCAATCAGTGCCACCCAACATTCGCCGCTTTGGCTAGCGAAATGGGTAGGACCCAAAATGGTTTCAAAGCAGCTTGATGACCGCGCCGCAATGGCCCTCAGGTCTTCCCAAAACACCAAGATCCGTAATGTGCCCACGCCGCAGGACAATCGCAGGGAACACCGGCGAGCAACAAAGCTTGACTTGGAAAGCGATAGCCTCAAGGTGAACCAGACGAGTCCCCGCCTTTTTACCAACGAGACGCCGGGGGAGGTAGAGAGCCGGTGTTGGGATAGCCCGGTATATAGGGTCCCTGGTTCTGAACTGGAGGAAGGTAGGCCGGTTGCTGGGACTGCCCCCAAGGTCCTGTCGGCGGAGTCTGCCTCCCATTCTGGAAGCCTGGATAGGCGGCGGCTGGCGGCAATGAGGCAGGTGGATCGTAGTATCCTGCAGGTGTCGAATAGCCCTGCCCCACCCCCAAAGTTTCGCGGTAGTCCTGCTGAAAACGGTCCCTAGGGGCGGCCTGGGAATCACTCCATCGATTCCCACTGCCGTCACTTCGGAAACCATCCTGAATCATCTGACCGGCCTGGCCAGCGAATTCGCCCCACTGGCTGGTTTGGTCTCGGAATTCGTCTACCCACTCCTGCTTTGCTTCCTTGGCCGCCTGCTGGTTGACTCGGAGCTGCGGAACTCCGTCCTTCCACTCGATCGAGAAAACTCCTTTGGCTAGCAATCCCGCCAGAGCTGCAAGGATCAGCCTAGTTCCTATGCGGCTGGAGGCAATGCGCCTTACAGGCCGTGGCGCACCGCTGAGGGTCAGGTCGATCAGCCTCTGAGTATGCGTCTTGCGCCTCGAACGGGCCATGTAGGATGTCCTTCTGCTTTCGGCAGTTTGAACCTATGCAATCCTTAGAGCTGCTTCTACAAAAAGCTGCTCGAGGGCTGCAAGATCAACCTGCCTGGGCATCCCGTAGAAACGGCAGCCACTCTGAATCGGGCAACCGCTCTTCAAACCACCTGAGGATGGCACCGGGGAGGAAAACTGCTTGGCATTCGCTGTATCCTTCCCCGACCGTGGACCAACCCAATCAATTCTGCTCCATCGCTTGCCCTGCCCCATCCGCCTTCCAGATTCGATAGCGAACAATCGCATCGGCGGGGACATAGACCACCACTGGCAAGCGACTGTTGTAACGAATCAAATAGGGATCCCCACCCTGACGAACAAAGGTAGGCTCTTTGGGGGCATTGGGATCGACAGCAACACGCGTCCCCGCCATCGGTCCCAGCTGTTCTACCACGTACTTCGGAAACCCCCAGCCTTCAATCGACACCTCTTCGATCCGTGACGCGAAAAAGTAACGATTCACGCGATCGACATCGACCATTTTTCCAACCTGCAATTCCACCTTCAAGTCATCTTCTTCTTCGGAGGCAGGAAGATGGAGCACAAATCGGCGCATCCCTTCGCCCGCAGGAGGATAGGCCTTCATGTTCTCCTTGGATTCGTCCGAGAGCCCCGAGACGGCCATCGCAATTACCCCTACCAACAAGAGAACGAATTTCATCACTGCACTCCTTAAGCATCGGCGCTAATCCGGTAGGGCTGGAAGTTTGGATACTAGCAATTCCAGCAAAAGATTCAGGAACTTGGTTATGCCGGGAATCGGCCCCGCGATCAAGAGCGGTTTGGACCGAGGTAGCGATAAAGTGCGAACGGCGAGCGGATCGCAAGCCACATCGGCCAACCCACGGGGCAGCGCTTCAAGATTTGCAATCAAAGCGGAATGCAACGAGCACTGTAACGAGGAGAAATGCGGCTGAGAGGACTCGAACCTCCAAGGAGTTGCCTCCACTAGGCCCTCAACCTAGCGCGTCTGCCAGTTTCGCCACAGCCGCGGCGAGGTGGTCGGGAAACAACCACTGAGAGCCTGAGTTTAATGGATCGGCCAGCGTCGTCAAGGTGCGTCTAGCTCAGCTTCTGACGACTCCAGGCAGTAAAGATGGTCCAGCGTTCGAACGATCAACTGATTTGAGACTGCAACTGGAGAAGCACGACAACCTGTCGCTAGCTGGTTTTTGGAAATCCGTTTGGGCTCTCCCCCCGCTTCATACACATAGCCGGCACCCTCATGGTCGAACAAATACAGAAGACCACCGGCGACAATAGGTGAAGCGCTGAAATCCCCTCCGATCCGATCCTGCCACACCATCTGGCCATCCGCTTTAGAAAAGCAGGCCAAAACGCCACGGTCTTCGATGCTGAATACATACTGACCCGACAGAACGTGAGATGGCTTGTTGCTGATTGCCCGGTTGGCTCTCCAGACAACATGGCTGTCGGTCACGTCGCCAGAACCACCGGGACGGACTGCAAGCAACTGCGCCTTGCTGAACCCGGTGTTTAGAAAAAGCAACTTGCCATCGTGCACCGGTCTGGCTGTCGTCGAAAATTCGTCGTAACGCACCCACCACAGCTTCTCACCGGTCCTGGGATCGTAGGCGATCGTCGCCTTAGAAGTCGGGCTTACCAACTCCAAGCGACCTTCCGAGGAGAAAATCGTTGGAGTCGAATAGGCCTTGTGCACGTCGCCATCGTCCGTGCCGTAGTCCACTTGACGATCTTCCTTCCAGACGGTTTTTCCAGTCGCCTTATCAAGAGCGACTACATACTTGAAGTCAAATCCATCCATATGAAAGATCAGAAGGTCTTCAAATAGGATCGGGGAGCTGCCTGGCCCACGAAAATGATTGCACGGAAGGTCGCGACGCTCCCAGATCGTCTCCCCCGTCACGGCATCCAGTGCCGCCGTTCCATAGGCACCGAAATGGACATAAACCCTTTTGGCATCTATCACCGGTGTAGGGGATGCATAACTGTTGGTGACATGGTGGTCCTTCTGCACTTGCGGATTGTCCCAGAGTTTGCGGTGGACGAGGATTTCGCCCGAAGCCCGCGAGATGCAATAGACCGAATCACTTGTTCCATCGGAAGCGGCCGTAGTCAACCAGACCCGATCTCCCCAGACCACTGGGGAACTCCACCCCCTCCCTTCGATAGGCACCTTCCAACGCACATTTCGCTCCTCCGACCACTCTAGCGGTGGTTTCGATCCGGCCAATGCGTGCCCCTGCCCATCGGGCCCTCGAAACTGAGGCCAGAAACCATCCCCCGCAGCCCGGACATCCGCATCAGGCCAAGCCCACTGCACCAGCCCCCCTGGCTCTTGTGCCCCGATGGGGCTGCCCAAAATCGCCCAGCCTCCGAAGTATGCCAGCACAAGTAAGCATGTCCTTTGGCAAAGTCTGAAAGAGTGTTTCCGCAAGTCTGCTGACTGAAGCATCGCCGTTCTCCACTGCTATTTTTTGTCGGCCGGTGGGCCTCCAAACCAGTCGCCTGCACCAGGATGGGTTCTTCAAAGCCAGTGTACTCCTCACACCGGTTCACCGCACCCTCCCAATCGATATCGACTCGAGCGAATATGGCGAGCAACAAACTGTCGGAAATTCGATCCTACGCCTGCCGCAGCAACCTGTACCTTGGCTACCATGTTGCATAGAACAGCCGATCGCGCGAGGTGCATCGGCCTTCAAAAGCTCAGCCCGAATCCGCCACCGGAAGCTGCCTCCGGGCGGCAGTTCCTAACTGCGAGTGACTCGATGGAAAATAAGCGGGACGAACGAAGGTGCATCGGAGTACTGACAGGTGGTGGAGACTGCCCGGGGCTCAATGCCGTCATCCGTGGTGTCGTCAAAAGTGCGAGCTACCTAGGCTATCAGGTGCTCGGTTTTCACAACGGCTTTGAAGGTCTGGCAGCTCCCCTCTCCTACAAAGAGCTAACCTACGAAAACACCTCCGGTATTCTCACGCTGGGTGGTACGATTTTGGGGACCACCAACAAAGGACGCTTCAGCGCAAAACAAGGAATCGGCCAGAGTGTACGCCTGGATCCCAAACTGATTGAGGAGGTCAAACAGAACCTGGATCAGCTTTCGGTCGATGGACTGATCTGTATCGGTGGCGATGGTTCACTGACCATCGCCCAGCAACTCTTCGAACATGGTGTCCCTGTGGTGGGAGTTCCCAAAACAATTGACAATGACCTCCGGTGCACCGCTTTCACATTCGGGTTTGACAGCGCCGTTGCCTGCACCGCCGATGCACTCGACCGCCTGCACACGACTGCGGCCAGCCATGGTCGAGTCATGGTTCTCGAAGTGATGGGCCGACATGCGGGCTGGATCGCTCTTCACGGAGGCATCGCCGGCGGAGGTGACGTCATCCTAATCCCGGAGATCCCGTGGACTTTCGAAAACGTCTGCGCGAAAATCGTCCAGCGCCGTGAGATGGGAAAAAACTTCACTCTGGTGGTGGTCGCGGAAGGGGCTAAGCTACCTGAAGGTGGACTGGTTACTCAGCAGAAAGACGACACAAATCGCGAAATTCGCTTAGGTGGACTGGGCGAACGCGTCGTCGCTGAAATCGAGGCGAGGCTCCATGTGGAATCCCGCTGTGTCGTCCTTGGGCATCT
>JBIINB010000107.1:0-14657 GCA_044337705.1 Pirellulaceae bacterium
CACATGATCCCAGGCAGGATGGACCCGCCGCTCCCGCGTCTCCCGGCTAATGCATCGACACCAGTGGTGCTGAGGATCTGATCCATGTCGCATTCGCTTTGGAAATCGTTGACGGGAATGGCGCTGTTGCTGGGAGCTGTCTCCCAGACGGGCTGCGTCGGTATCACGGAAGGGTTCAATTTGGGACCGTTCGGAATCCCGATTCCTGTCAGCCCTTACTTCCAGTACGAGGAAGAGCGGCAGTTCCACATGCATGAGCGGTACGAGCGGGTGCCGATCATGGGCCCGATCACCGCCGGCGGTCCCGCCGTGGCGCTCGATCCACCTAGCGATGACGAAGTGGTGCAGGCGCTGGAGAACGCTAGGCCAGTCCGCGGTGGAATTCCGCTGTTCCACGAGCGACAGAGGAACAACGTCCGCATCGTCAAGGAGAAGATCGCCGATTATATCGACGACCCTCGCTTTGTCCCGCTGATCGGATTCGCCCAATTGCATCACGCTCACTACAAGTGCACGATTTATTTTGAAGAGCGAATCATCAACGGCTGGCCGGTCCCCTACACGCTGGAGGACAAGGAAGCGATGGAAGTGATCTATGTCGACCACAACCACTTCCACATGGTCGGAGATCCCGACTGCGGCGAATCAAGTCTCTACTAGACCAAGCAGCGCACCAAATCAAAGCATTGCAGAAGCAGGCCTCATCCGCCTGCTTCTTTGCATTGCGAAGGCCGCCCCCAACCGCATCTTCGCCGATCGATCCGCGATCCGTCCTTTGCGTTTTTCTCTTTTCAAGGCTTCAGCGCTTTGCTTTCGCCCTCTCGGAGGCATCGTTGTCCCAGGGCTTTCAGCCACCTCAGGTCTCATTGCGGTAGCCGAATCAGATGGACAGCACGCACATCCATCGCTGCCCCCTTGGCCATTTCCTCCACCGCAATCTCCAGTCGGTAGATTCCCTCCAAGGTTGGCTCCCAAAATCCAACGTGCCGCCACTTGAAGTTCTGGAAATGCCCCGTCTCTTCGACGGCAAAAGGTAGCAGGCTGGTAGCTTGGCTGTTGGAATCGCCTGCGGATGGACCAACCGACAGCCGCATGAGGCTACCCCCCTGCCCTTTTCCGCATCCCTGCAGAATCGCAACCGAAAATTTTCCTGGCTGCTTCAGATCGATCGTCCAGAAAACGCGGTCCTTGGCGTCCGCCCAGTAGCCGATCGTATTCTTGTGGGGTTGCGGTTCGTAGCGAAGCAGCCTTCCTTCGCACCGTCCCTGACTAGCCGCCAGCCAGAAGCTACCGTCGGCCTGATGGGTGGCAATCGCCGCGTCGATCGCCGGTGGACCATCCAGTTCCAATTCGATCTTTCCTCCCGATGCGGGGGCGTCCAGTTTCAGCAGCCAGTGATCGAGTTCTGGCTGGACTTGCAAGGCGTTGGTTTCATTTCCATCCTGCCAGCTGACGGAACGAATGCCATTGAAAAGACGGGGAATTCGCCAAACCTTCGCAGAAGGCTCCTCCAGCGACCATGTCAATCGGTTGCGATCGATGGCGGCATCTTCCACGGGCAGCAACACAGCATCCTGCCCCCAACCTACCGCGGAAAGCAGCAAGCCAAAAAGGCAAGTGAGGATCGGTTCAGAGAGTTGCTGCCGGATCGAGTTCTGGGGCTTCATCGGAAAAGGACGGTACGAGCGATTGGTCATCGAAAGACCCCTCCAAAGAAACTTTCCAGTCTGGGCGACCATTTTTCAGGCCACTCAGTTTAACCGGTTCCAAGGTGCAAAAAAGGTGTCAGGACTCTTTTTACAAAAGAGTCCTGACACCTTTTTTGCTGGCTGGCGGTTCTGGAGGCGGGCAATCACACTACATGAAGGTGGCATTCCGACCAGAGAGCGGAGGCCAGTTTGAATCGATCCCTTTCCACGGCTCGGAACTGGGTTCCCGAGTGGAGGATGCTGAGCGATGCGACAGAGAAGCTGGAGACCAGGGTGCCTTTTGACAATCTTGGGAGTATCGCTTGCACTTCAGGCTGGAAGCCCCAACCTGTTGGCGCAGGACGATGACCAACCGACCGATCCCTTCCCGCAGCTTAACTCGTCCCTGGTTTCCGGGCTCTCCTTCCGAGGCATCGGGCCGGCGCTGATGAGCGGCCGGATTGTCGATCTGGCGGTTGACCCCGAGCAGCCCAGCACGTGGTATCTGGCTGCCGGATCCGGGGGAGTCTGGAAGACGATCAATGCTGGGACCACATGGCAGCCGATTTTCGATCGCTACGGATCTTACTCGATCGGCTGCTTGGCGATCGATCCCAACAATCGCAACATCGTATGGGTTGGTACGGGGGAGAATAACAGCCAGCGCAGCGTCGGCTATGGTGATGGGATCTACCGAAGCCTCGATGGCGGACAAAGCTTTCAGAAGGTGGGGCTGGAGAAATCGGAACACATCGCCAAAATCGTCATCGATCCGACCGACAGCCAGACGGTTTATGTCGCCTCCCAGGGGCCGCTCTGGTCCGCTGGGGGCGATCGTGGCCTCTACAAGACGAGTGATGGAGGACGCACCTGGAAACAGGTGCTGCAGATCAGCGAGAACACGGGCATCACCGATGTCGTAATAGACCCTCGCGACCCCAAGACGCTTTACGCTGCCAGCTACCAGCGACGCCGTCATCAGTGGGTGCTTCTGGATGGTGGTCCCGAATCGACGATCCACAAGTCGACCGACGGAGGAGCCACCTGGCGAGTGATCGACCGAGGATTGCCGGGTGGCGACAAGGGTCGCATCGGTCTGGCGATCAGCCCGCTGCAGCCAGATATTCTCTACGCGATCGTCGAGGCGGCAGGTGAGGGAAGTGGCTTTTTCCGCTCCAGCGACCGTGGCGAAACGTGGGACCGCCAGTCGAACTACGTCAGCAGCAGTCCACAGTATTACCAGGAACTGGTCGCCGACCCCCAGGTGCTCGATCGCGTCTACTCCCTGGATACCTTCCTGATGGTCACGCAGGATGGTGGCAAGTCCTTTTCACGCGCTGGCGAGCGATTCAAGCATGTCGACAATCATGCATTGGTGATCGATCCCGCCGATTCCAATCATCTGCTGGTTGGTTGCGATGGTGGTCTCTACGAATCCTTCGACGGCGGGAAGAACTATCGCTTCACCGAAAACCTCCCGCTGACACAGTTCTACAAAATTGCAGTCGATCGATCGAAGCCGTTTTACTATGTCTACGGCGGCACGCAGGACAATGCGACGCAGGGTGGTCCCAGCCAGACGAGCAATGTGCACGGGATCCGCAACAGCGACTGGTTCATCACGGTTTTTGGCGACGGATTCGACCCGGCAGTCGATCCGGAGGATCCCAATACCGTCTACTCCCAGTGGCAGTACGGCGGGCTGGTGCGATATGACCGGAAGACTGGTGAGCGAGTCGACATCAAGCCGCAGGAATCGGCCGATGGGCCGGCGCTGCGATGGAACTGGGATTCGGCCCTTCGCCTGAGTCCCCATAATTCGAAGCGACTCTACTACGGATCGCAGATCCTCTTTCGCAGCGAGGATCGAGGCGATTCCTGGACCGCCATCAGTCCCGACCTGACTCGCCAGATCGATCGCAACCAGCTGAAGGTCATGGACCGTATCTGGAGCGTCGATGCGGTGGCCAAAAATATGTCGACCTCGTTTTATGGAACGATCGTCTCGATCAGCGAATCTCCCCTGGCCCAAGGACTGATCTACGTCGGCACCGACGATGGTCTGATCCAGGTGACCGAGGACGGAGGGGCCAACTGGAGGAAGGTGGAGCGTTTCGAAACGCTCGATATTCCCGAATTCGCATACGTCAGCGACATCGAAGCGTCGCTGCACGATGCCAATACGGTTTATGCAGTAGTGCAGAATTTCAAACGCGGCGATTTCCGGCCTTTCGTTGTCAAGAGTTCAGATCGCGGAAAGACCTGGGTGAATATCTCTGGCGATCTTCCCGCTCGGGGATCGGCCTACACCCTGGCGGAGGATCATCTGACCAAGGGGCTGCTTTTTGTGGGGACCGAGTTTGGGGTCTACTGCACGCTGGATGACGGAAAGAAATGGATCGGCCTTGAAGGGAACCTGCCGAAGATCTGCGTGCGGGATCTGGAGATTCAGCGCGACGAAAATGATCTCGTGGTTGGGACTTTCGGGCGCGGGATCTACATTCTGGATGACTACTCTCCCCTTCGGGAATTGAACGCCGACCTGCTCGAAAAGCCGTCACATCTTTTTGCCATCCCAACAGCGTCGATGTACCTGCAGTCCGATCCTCTGGGAGGATCCAGCAAGGCGTTTCAGGGGTCGGGATTCTACACGGCCGACAATCCGCCCTTCGGTGCGGTTTTTACCCTCTATCTCAAGGAATCGGTCAGCTCGCTGAAAGGCCAGCGACAGCGGAAGGAATCACAGGCCAGCCGCCGCCGGGAAGACACACCCTACCCAGCGTGGGAGGAACTGAAGGCGGAGGATCGCGAGGAATCGCCAGTGGTCTGGCTGACGATTCGTGACGCCTCCGGGCAGGTGGTGCGGAGATTGCGAGCGGGCAACAGCGGCGGGATCCAGCGAGTGGTCTGGGACTTCCGGTATGCAGGGCTGCAGCCCCAGTCGCTGGGAGGAGATGGCAACGGACCGATGGCGCTGCCGGGCAAGTACACAGTGGAAGTCAGTCGGATGGTGCGAGGCGAAATCGAATCGCTTGGCGAGCCGAAGTCTTTCGAGTGCCAGGCGCTGGGATGGCAGACGATGAATGCCGACCAGCAGCGAGAGAATCTCACGTTCCAGCAGGAGACTGCCAAGGTCCAGCGTGTCCTTATGGCATCCCAGCAGGCGCTGCAGGATGGTATGGAACGAGTGGGATACCTGAAGGCTGCGATCGAACGCAGTCATCGTCTGGATGTGGGCTTGCGCAAAGAGGCTCGGGATCTGGAACTGCAGCTGCGCGACCTGAAGGAACAGCTGGAAGGAGACCCCACCCGTGCCAGCCGACAGGAACCCGCGATGCCGGGATTGGTGAACCGACTGGATCAGGTGGTCGGTGGTCACTGGTCGACCACGACCCTACCGACCCAGACCAACCGGCAGCAACTGGCGCTTGTGGTCGATCAGTTCGGCAAGCTCCATCCGATGCTCAAGAAGCTGTTGTCGGAGGATTTGCCGGCACTGGAACAGAAGTTGGAAGATGCCGGCGCGCCATGGACTCCCGGCCGCCGCCTTCCGGACTGGCCACCGAAGTAATAGTCGGGGACCACTCCGTAGTCCATCTCAAGTCGTGGACCATTCCGTACTACACAACAAATCATGGACCGCTCTGCGGTCCATTTCGTGTGGTGTTTGACGTTGGGAAGATGAAAATGCCTCATCGTGCAAAGAACCGGACCGCGAATTGTCCCAACACCGAGATGGTGTGCTACACCGGCGATGCAATTCACGGATTAGCCCCTTCCTGAGACAAACGCTGCTTGGCTTCGGCGATCTTCATTCGCTCCACAGTCATCCGCGAACCGAAAATCGCTCCAGCAACTCCAACCAACGACCCCAGGAGTCCGAAGACCAGACCAACCTGACGCTGGAGATGGGGCAGCCAGACCGTGCAGCTGAAGGCGAGTCCCATCAGAAGCGGCATGCCCACGGCAAGAAGCCAAAAAAGACCACGTACGCGACGCTGACGATGCTGGCGATACAGATCGCTCAGTTCCTGCGAACCCCTTGCATCCATCGGTTCCGGTTCCATCAATGCCATGTGCTGAATCATCGGCATCATGAATAGCCAACTAAGCGCCACGGCACCGAAGGAGACCAGAAAGCTAAGCCACTGGGAGTATTGCAGTTGAGCAGCATGCTGTGGCGGGCTGCTGTCGGCGTGGAGAGGAAAGGGAGCCAGTCCGCGTGCTGCGATCGCAAGAAACAACAGTCCGATCACGATCCAAGGAATGACCTGAAGGCGTCGGGGAATCGGATTCAACTGCTGCCGTGGAACCAGCGACGCAGTGCGCACCGGTTGGTCCGTACCGGGGTTACCCCAAAGTGGATTCTTCGCCGCCAGCGCAGGCATCGCCAGAAGGAACCAGAGCGGAAAGAAGAGGAAGGTACAGGCGTTGAGCATCCAGAAGGATGCAGGATTCCGGAGGAAAATCACCCAAAGGCCAGTTGCCAAGAGCAGTGCTACCAGCGTGCAGATTGCCAGAACGAGTGTTAGAGATCGAGCCTGCAAGCGTCGGGTGTCGTCGGTAGCGCGATTGGGGACGATCAGCACAATCGCAAGCGGTGCAAGAATCGCTAACGGAACATAGAAAAGTGGGATAAGACGATAGAGCAGCATCCAGGGGTCATTCATGGGCAAGGCTCCTAGGTTTTGTTGAGTAGGCTGCGGTAGGTTAGGTACCGAACTTCCAGAGCCGCTTGATTTGTCGCTCCAGAATCGACTCGATCGACTTTTTGGACATTCCTGCGATTTTTGCGTTGGCCAGCGCCGCAGCAATGGCCGACTCGATTCGCTTCCGATCCTCTGCCGAGACACCTGCCGGTTTTTCGATATCGGAAATCACCACCGTGCCTCGTCCCCGAACCGAGGCCAGCAGCCCCGTATCGGTCAGTTCCCGGTAGGCTCGCGCGACCGTATTCAGGTTGATTCCCAAGTCGGCTGCCAGTTGGCGAACCGGAGGAAGTTCGTCACCGACGGCGATCGAGCCATCCGCGATTTTGCCTCGCAAAGCCTCCACTAGCTGATCGTGTAGCGGAACCTGGCTGTGCAAAGAGATTGTGATCATAGTATGATTGTACGATACGGTGATACAATAAATCAAGGGCACAGTAGTGGACCACTCCATGGTCCACTAGGTTTTTTCCGCATCGATGAGTTGGGGCTTTGGTAGATGCAGCTGGACCGCGAGGGGTCCGCCGGTACGCGTGGATCTTGTGGTGTGGTGGCTGTGGCGTGGGAAGAGTGGGACCGCGGAGCGGTTTGCGACGCTGGGATGAGCGTAGGGGAGAGTGGAGAGAAGATGGACCGCGGAGCGGTCTGTGACGATGCATGGATCATTGGGAGTGGATGGTGACGACGACTCCTTTGAAGACGGGGGTCTTGCTGAGTGGATCGAGTTTCCTTGGGACAAGCACATTGGCTTCGGGATAGTACATCAGCGCATTGCCTGATCGAATCGCAGGATAGGAGCGTATGAGGATGTCGGGCATCTGGCCAGTTTGGTTACGAACCGTGACCCGCTGGCCTTCCTTCCAGCCGTGGCGCGCAATGTCCTCTGGGTTTAGCAGAATGATGTCCCGTCGGTCCTGCCCGCGGTAGAGGTCGTATTCCTCGTAGACCACTGTATTGAATTGCCCTTCGCTGCGCACCGTCATCAGGCGGAATTCGCCAGGCTCATTCCCCTGCAGCGGAGGAAGATCGGGGAGGTGGAGCACGGCCAGTCCATCCTTGGTGCCAAAGCGAGGTTCGTGGAAGGTCCGTCCTTCGATTTGGAATTCCTTCTTCGTCTTTTCGATCCCGTCGATCGCTTCGTATCCTGGCACGACTTTGGCGATCCAGTGTCGGATCGAATGGGTTTTGGCCATCGCTTCCCAGTCGACTCCCTTACCTTTACCCACCAGTCGCTTGCCCAGATCCGCAACCACCTGCACTTCACTGCGCGGTCCCGGATACCGCCTGGGTCCTCCATCGCTGAGCCGAACGTAGTTGAACATCGACTCCTGCGTCGTCGGCTCGGGTTCCTCATCCCTTGCCAGGACGGGCAGAAGAATCGTCTCCTTCGCCAGGCCATGGGCATGACCGGTATTGAGGGTGGTGTTGAGCATCACCAGAAGATCGAGTCTCGAGAGGGCTTCATCGGCGTACTTGGCATCGGGGTTGGAGCCGAAAAGGTTGCCACCCAGGCAAAGTCCTACGCGAAGTTGGCCTTGGTGAGCTGCATCCATGCAGGCCATGGTATCCATGCCCTGCTGGGTAGGAAGCTTCACTCCGAAGGTATCCTGCAAGCGATGAAAAATTTCATCTTTCAGCTTCGGGGTGACGCCAACCGATCCGATCCCTTGGACATTTGAATGCCCGCGGATCGGCATCAGGCCTGCACCGGGTCTTCCCACCATGCCGCGAAGAAGTGCCAGATTGGCGATTGCCTGGACGCTGAGGACTCCATGAGCATGATGGGTGATCCCCATGGTCCAGGAGAAGATCGCGCCTTTCGAGCTGCCGTAGACTTCGGCGATTTGCATGATTTCCGATCGCCCAACTCCCGATTTCGACTCAATCTCCTCCCAGTCGATTTGCTGCAGGTAATCGAGGTAGGCTTGCCAGTCGCGGCAGTGGCGCTGCAGGAATGCCAGGTCGTGTCTTCCCAGCTCGACCACCCCCTTGGCGATACCGGTCAAGAGCGCCAGATCGCCGCCGATGTGTGGCTGGACATAGTGGGAAGCGATTTTCGTCCCAAAGAGCAGACTCCAGGGATCGCTTGGAACCTTGAATCGCACCATGCCCAGTTCCCGCACTGGATTGATCACGATGACTTTCCCGCGACGACGCCTCAGGTGCATCAGGCTGGTCATCAGTCGAGGATGATTGCTGGCGGGATTGCCTCCGATGACAAACACCGTGTCCGACGACTCGAGGTCATCCAGCGTGACGGTGGCCGTGCCGGTACCCAGCGCCATATTCAACCCGACGCCGCTGGCTTGGTGGCAGTAGTAGCTGCAGTTGTTGACGTTGTTGGTGCCATGCAGCCGCGCCAGCAGCTGCAGCAGGAAGGCGGCTTCATTGCTGCTTCGACCGCTGAAGTACCAGAACGATTCATCGGCGGAACGGGCTGCCAGATGGCCGATCATCCGATCGTATGCTTCGTTCCAGGAGATTGTCTTGTAATGGGTTGCTCCTTCCTGATAGAGCACCGGTTGAATCAAGCGGCCTGCGGTCTCCAGTTGATGGGGAGTCCAGGTCTTTAATTCGGCGATGGAGTGTTTGGACCAGAAATCCTGGGTGATGGCTGGCTGCATGTCGCTGGCCATCGCCTGCATAGATTTCTTGCAGACCTCGGGGAAACTGCCCCGCTCGTTGACCATCCCGCCGCGTTGGCCTCCCATCCCCAGAGCGCAGGTCTTGCATGCATTCCTGGTGCGCAGCGCTTGGTAAAGCTTCCAGGGGCCTCCAACTTCCTTAGCTTTCTGAAGGCTGTAGCGAATCGCTGCCCAGCCACCCCCAGCCTTGACCCTGCGCATGATCTACTCGCCGCTCCTTCCGATCGGTTGGGCCGATGATTCCGACAGTTCCACCGCGCACTATCCTAACACCCACCGCTGCGGGAGCCCAAGAGAGATCGGCGGCCCGGCGAAAAATAGCGGCTCCGGGTGTGGCTCCTGCAGGTCACACCGAGCGTCCTCCAGTCATTGGCTCAGTCCCCCTGAGGATCGTCCAGGATGTGGCTGAAGGATTCGTAACGACGGACATCGATTTTTCCATCGGCGACGGCATCCTTGACCGCGCAGTCGCTTTCATGTTGGTGGGTGCAATTAGGAAATCGGCAGCGGTTGGCGAACGGGCGAAGATCCCGAAACAGGGAAGTCAATTCGTCGGGGATGATATCCCAAAGTTGGAACTGGCGGATGCCGGGTGTATCGACCAGGGCGCCTCCCTGTTCCAGAGGAAACCACTCGGCCGTTGTCGTCGTATGCCTTCCCTTCTGGTTGTCATCGCTGATCGACTGCACTCGCAGTTTCCACCCGGGGATCAGCGCGTTGAGCAGCGAGGACTTTCCGACACCGCTTTGCCCAGCGACGACGCTGTGTCTACCTGCGATCACCTGCCGAAGGGGTTCGATATTCCAGCCTCGGGCCGCCGAAACCATCCAGATCGAGTAGCCACAGCGCGCATAGGTGCCAACCAAAGGCTGGATGCTTGCCGGATCGATCAGATCGCATTTGTTGATGACGATCACAGGTTCCAGCCCATCTTGTTCGGCGGTGGCGAGGAATCGGTCGATCAGGTTTGGCTTGAGCGCCGGTTCGGCAGCGCTGACGATGATCAGCAGTTGATCGACATTGGCGACAATCACATGCCGCTTTCCTTTGCTGGCGCGGGCCAGAGCGTGGGATCTGGGTTCGATCGAGAGGATCATTCCCTGAGAATCGCCTTGGGGTACATAGCGAATGACATCGCCGGCGACGACCACGTGGCGTTGGTCGGTGCTGAGCGTCTTGAGGACGCCACGAACAGCACAGCGAACAAGGGTTGACTCCCCTTCTGGCTGGACGACACACTCCAGTCCATGGACGCGCAAAACCCGGCCCAGGCGTCTGTCCTGCTGGCGTTCCACCGAAACCCCGGTGGCAGCCAGGGGATCTCCCTCTTCGGTGGTGAGGATCGTGCGACGGCGTGTACGATCTCCCTTGCCACTGACTCGCTGGGAACTCTGGGTATCCAGTTCCTGGCCCTGATCCTGATATTGCCGGGTCAGATCCGGGGGCCGCGCGGAGGATCCGTAGTTCTTTCGGAAGTCGACGCGGACCTTGCGTTCCTTCTTTTTGCCCATGGCATTAAGAGCTGCTGGCTGGCGATGGAACTTGTTCCTGCTGGTGTGCTGCAGCGGCGGGAGTGGCGTGCATTGCTGGCGGCAGCCCATGGACGCTGGGCCCGATCAGCCCGGTGATCTCTTCCTCGCTCAGTTCTTCCTTGACCAGCAGCGCCTCGGTCAACCGCTCCAGTTGCTCCCGCTTTTCCGCCAGCAGCGCACTGGCTCGCTGTTCGGTCTCTCGTAGGATGGACCCTACTTCGGTATCGATCAGTTCCTGTGTTTTTTCGCTGAATTGTCTTTGCTGGTGCATTTCGCGTCCGAGGAACGGATCTTCATCGGACAGCTTGTAGGAAACCGGTCCCAGCTTGTCGCTCATTCCCCAATGGGCCACCATGCGCCTGGCCATGGATGTGGCGCGTTCCAGATCATTCTCAGCTCCCGCCGTCAATTCATCGTAGATCAGCTTTTCGGCGGCTCGCCCTGCCATCAACACCACCAATTGATCGCGGATCTCGTTCTCAGAGATGCTCATGCGATCCTCCGAGGGGACGATATGGGTGCTACCGAGCGATCTGCCTCGTGGGATGATTGTCACTTTGTGGACGCGCTCGGAGCCTTTGAGAAACCATGCGCCCAGCGTATGCCCCGCCTCGTGATAGGCGGTCTTTCGTTTCTCGGCCGGCTGCATGACCTCTTCGCGTTTGGCTCCCATAAGCACCTTGTCCCTCGCGTAATCGAAGTCTTCCATGAAGACGCGATCGCGGTTGTTTCTGGCAGCCCAGAGGGCGGCTTCATTGACGATGTTACGGATGTCGGCGCCGGTCAGACCGACCGTGCCTTCGGCCAGTCGGCGGATGTTGACGTCGTGATCCAGGGGCACATCGCGAACGTGGACATTGAAGATCTCAATCCGCCCCTGAAGTGTTGGCCTTCCGACGGTGATGTGTCGATCGAAGCGACCTGGGCGCAGGAGAGCCGGGTCGAGCACATCGGGGCGGTTGGTGGCGGCCATGATGATGACCGAATCGTTGCGTGAGAAGCCATCCATTTCGCTGAGGATCTGGTTGAGCGTCTGCTCGCGTTCGTCGTGACCGCCTCCCAAGCCCGCGCCCCGTTGGCGCCCTACTGCATCGATTTCGTCGATGAAGATGATCGCCGGTCCGTTCTCCTTAGCGGTTTGAAACAGGTCGCGGACCCGGCTGGCGCCCACACCCACAAACATCTGGATGAACTCGCTTCCGTTGACCGAGTAGAATGCGACATTTGCTTCACCGGCTACCGCGCGCGCCAGGAGCGTCTTGCCGGTCCCTGGGGGGCCGTTAAGCAGAACACCTTTGGGGACGCGCCCTCCCAGTCGCTGGAACTTCTCGGGACTCTTCAGGAAATCGACGATCTCCTGAAGGTCCGCCTTTACACCTTCCAGCCCAGCGACATCCTTGAATGTGATGATCTGATCGGAGGGTTCGTAGCGTTTGGCAGTGCTGCGAGAAAAACCGGAAAGAAAGCCACCTCCGAGGAAGTTTTCCCGCGTTTTTCGGAAGAGCAGCCAGCCGAGCGCCAGGATCCCCAGCGGCAGCAGGAGGAACATCAGATAAGAGAAGGGCGATTCCAGGTCGGAAGGCACGGTATCGTAAACGAACTCACTGCCGCCGGTCTGACCTGACTTCTTCGCTTCCTCGCTGCGAAGTCGAAGCTCTTCCAGCTTGGCGAAAAGTTCATCCCGAGCCTGTCCCGCAGGGGGTAGCTGGACGGTGAATCGCTTGCTGGTCCTTGGTACCCCCGTACCGCGTTCGGCCGAAGGATTTCTCAGTTGGCCATCCAAACCAAAACTGGGAGGTTGTGGAGGCGGTACTTTGAATGAACCGGTCGCGTGGCTCTCGCTGAGCTGGATGCTTTCGACGTTGTCGTTATCCAGTTGCTGCCGAAGGAAGCTGTACGGAATGGTGCTCGATGACTCACCTCCACGAAGCAGCATCAGGGCGAGGAGCAAGGCCAGCACCAGAGGCAAAAACTTCCAACCGGGCTTCCCTTTCCCGCTGGAATCATTGGGAGGCAAAGGAGTCTTCGGGTTGGGTCGGGTCATGCGATTGCTTTCCAGAGCGTCGCGCTCCATACGCCTAGGGTGGGCGATGGATGGGCGACTTGGATAAAGGCCTATTCTTGGGGTGAGTGTGGCATGAGGCGCGGGAATGGCGTCAAGACACCAAGATACAGGCTATTGTATCAATCGAGGCGAAACTGGCGAGTCGCTGGTGGGGCAACCAAGCTTCGAGCCCCATTTTCCAGTTGGTTTCGCCTCTTGGGCACCGGTCAGCCTCCGGGGATTCCTGCCACCGCGCGCACGAACGTTTCTGGGGGAACCTGAAGGCACTGGACGAAGGCCTGGGGGAAAGATCCTCCTTCCCGAAGTTCCTTCAGGAGTCGGTCGAGCGATTTGCGTTGGCTTTTTTGGATGACGGTTTGCACCAGCCCGAAACCAACCAGCGCTGTCTCTTCCTCGCTCATCTTCCCCTCGAGAAATGGCTTGGGGTCTTTCATCCGGGAGACGACTGCGGGAATCTGCCGTTCCCACTGTTTGATTCGTGGATCGGATTTGGCCATAGCCATCGCGACGGTGGATCTTCCTATACCTTCAGCGAACCAGGTTGGGACTGCGTCGTAGGATGCGACATGCAGGCTGGCCAGAAGTTGCACCAGCAACGCGTCGAGTGCTTCAGGCGGGGCTGATGGAGGAACATGAAGAGCGGCGTAGGCGTCCAGAGTCGAGCGGCGCCAGTGTCCCGTCCACTCCGATGGCAGCGATCGCTTTTCGACCATCTTGCCGAATTCGCCGTAGTCGTATCGCTGACCATAGGCGTAAAGCACCACCCCGCCGCGCACTAGGGGGACGCCGTCGGGGATCTTCCACTGCTTGGCGACCAGATCACCGGCGCGCTGCGCGGCCTGCCTCAGCTTGGTCAGTTGGGATTCAGGGAGGTCCGAGAGGATCAGGAACGACTCATCGGCCAGTTCGATCGGCTTGGCATCTGAGAGAACCAGCGACCATCGCGATCTGGCTCGCTCCCACCGCTTGTTCCTGAGTTCCTCATCGCTGGCGCTGGCAGCCCAGGTGCGGGAGGCGACTTGTTCGAGCGAATCGTCGGGGTTACCGCCATCGAACGTGGCTCCCTCGTCGATCCAGGTGACAATCTTTCTGATGATTTCATCGTTCAGTGGCGGGCGCCCACCGGCCGGCATCCGCTGGCCACCTCCCATGCCTCGCAGCTTCTGCACCAGAAGGCTGCCATCGCCGTCCCCTGGCTTGAGGATCGATCCGCTGTCGCCGCCGCTGAGCAGTTGGCGGAACGTGTCCATCCGCAATCCGCCGCGTACCTGCATCGCATCGATATGGCAGCCGCGGCACTGTTCGACCAGAACCGGTGCGATCTCCTTGCCGAAGGAGACTGACTCCTTGCCGGTGGGGACGGCGATCATGGCCTCGTTGTTCGCGGCTGGGGGATTTGCGGGTGCCAGGGGAGCGTCGGCCAGCGGGCCATCGAACAGTGCTCCTTGCGCGATCCAGTTCTTGAGTTTCTCGAGATTCTCTGCTGAGACTTTGCCGCCACCGCGCGGCATGTCTCCACTTTCGATCACTTCCACCAATCTGCTGGACCTGGAGTCCCCCGGAAAGATCACCACTCCGGCCGACGAGCCTTTCATCAGTTCGTTGAAGGTGGCCATGCGGAAATCGCCTCGGTTGTTTCGGATGTGGCAGTTTCCGCACTGCTGATTCATCCAGGGGAGAATTTCCTTGGTGAAACTGATGCCGCCGGCCGGTTGCATCGGTTCCTTGTCGCCCTTGGGATCCGCCGGGTCGCCCGATTTCGCGTTTCGGATCGCATCCCACTCAGGCAGCTTGTCCAGCACGGCTCCCTGCAGCGCCAGCAGTTCTCGGGCGCGCCGCAACCGCTGGTAGGTTGGCTCCAGCACCTTCGCGATTTTGCTGTCGACGGTGGGAGCCAGCTGCTGGATCGCCTGGGACGCCTCCTCGACCTTCCCCATCGCCGTTTCGTAGTCTTTTTTCTTGTATGCGTCCGCTGCCTGGTCGACCAGCGAGCCGATGGCGTCTGCCTGCTGACGCTG
>JBIINB010000108.1:0-14590 GCA_044337705.1 Pirellulaceae bacterium
CTGATTAGCCTCGTCCAGAAGTGTCATGACCTGAATCGTCCGTTAAACTAGAACCGCCGTATACGGAACCGTACGTACGGTGGTGTGGGAGGACGGCGGGAGCAATCCCGCCTCCTACCCGATGGTTCGTCAGGCATGACGCGGAGCGTCATCGACTGACGCTCTCAGCTGGCAAGCGAAAGCGAACCAGAAAGTAACTTGTCGGGTGCTAGTCCCGATGGAGGCCTTGATGAAAGAAACTCCTACCCGATACGAAGAGAAGTTTTGGGTTGGCCAGCGATGCGACTTGTGGATCGGACCCTGCGGAATGCCACCGGAGCGTCTGTTGGACGGGGCCGTTGCATTGAGTTGGGGTTTCGGCTGTTCTTTGATTTAGCGAATCCACCATTCGTAGATCATGAGGATGGCGATCAGGGCCGCGCAGAGGCTTTTGCCGACGGCGCCGATCAGTCGGCCCCAGAACGCAGCCCAGCCAACCTTCATGCTATCGGGCAGTTTCTTCCCCTTCCAGGTTTCCCCTAGGACGGCACCCAGGCCTGCTCCCAGTGCCGCGCCAGCCAGCGATGCGATGAGGCTTCCTGCGAGCGGGATGGGAACTCCAATGAAGATTCCCAAAAAACCTCCGATGAGCGAGCCCAGAACGGCAAGGGCAGCCGAACGGCGAGAGCCTCCCAGTTTCCCAACTCCCAGGGCACCCGTGGCAAACTCGATCACCTCCCCGAGGGCTGCAAGCGTCAGGACTGCCACAGCATTCCAGGCCGGCAGGTGGATGCGCATCTGGGGTTCGGGGAGCCAGGCCAGGAGGGCGGCGACCAGGACCATGACCCAGGTTCCGGGAAGTCCCAGCAGGGTGGCAGCTATCGAACCGGTGGCCAGCAGGGTGAGGAAGATGGCTAGAAGTTGGTCCAGTGCAGGATGCATCATCTGTTCATCTCTCGAGTTGGCTTGACCCGATAGTTTTTGGCTTTCCTCTTCTGGGACGCGGTAGGAATAGGTGGGCTGTGCGGACCAGACGCTTCGGGGTTCCAGGCTATCCCCTTAAGCTTGCGGTGGCAACTGGTTGCTCGGGCCTCTCGTCAGGGCAACCTGCGCAGAGACGGAGGCGATGTGAGCTGCAGGTTGTCGTTCGTCGAAGCCGTTGCGGGCTGGCGATCGGATAAACATTCTCATGGATTCTATTGCATTTAAGAATTGAAGTCTTCTTTGTACTCGTGCTAGACGAGAATTCGATGAACGAGCCGGTTTTCAATCAAGAGAGACTCAATATTGTTTCGTTTTCGATCGAACACGTCGCAGGCTTGTACCGCACGACGAAGACGCTTGGTGTTATGGATCGCTAGGATCGCCATCAGTTACCTTGGAGCCGCGCAGCCGATTCCTCTGAACTGAGGGGCGATCGAGTGCGTGTATGGGTACTGTCCGATGTTGCGGACTGAGTGGTGCGAAGAATTGCCAGGATCAAGTGCTGCAACCGAATTACCGAAATCGCCATTTTGAAAAGGAAGGTCAGGCGTTGCAAAGGCGTCAATACTTGCGTTTTGTCTGCACAGCCTGGATGGAAATGGCTGTACGACGTCGATGGAGGCTGTCGTCCGTGGGGCGGGCTTGGCCGCCGGTTTGGATGGTTGCTGAGAGATTGGAATCAGGACCAATGCGGGGCAAGTTTGCGGAAACGGTTGCAATCCATCACAACCGATTGCACAGAAGTCGCGGTGCCAGGCGCATGGAAGAAGCTCCCTATGGATCGCGGCCCAGTGAATGCGAACGCAAGAATGTTTGCAGCGTATGGGGTGTCTTATTGTGGGTGGTGGATCAGGGGTTGGCCGGGATGCCCTGCGAGGATTCCATCTTCTGGATCAGTTGACCGCAGGCGGCTTGGACATCGGAGCCCATCGAGTAGCGGATGGTGGTGAAGATCCCTGCGTTTCGCAATCGCATGGCGAAGTCTCCACGGCGTGCACGTGCGGTGGGTTGCCACTGCTGAACGAAATCGGTGGCGTTGTAGGGAATGAGATTGACCATGACGTACATCCCATCAAGGTATTGGATCAGGGCATCGGCATCTTCGTCGGAGTCATTGACGCCGTCGATCATGATGTGTTCGATCATGACGGGGCCTTGATGACGGTGGGTCTTGGGTTGATTGGCGACGTAGCGGAGGGCGTCCTGAACTTCCTGCCAGGAGTAGCGTCTGGACCAGGGCACCAGTTTGGCTCGCTTGGCTGGGACAGCGCTATGGAGGCTGAGGGCTATCTGGATTCCTGGAAAGCGGTCGATCAAGCGGCGCATGGCATCGGGGATTCCGACCGTCGAAACGGTGATGCGTCGCTGCGGCATCTGGAAGGTTTTCAGGTCCTGCAGAAAATCGATTGCCCGGTAGAGTTCCTCTTCGTTGTGTAGAGGTTCCCCCATACCCATGAAGACTATATTTCGAAGCCTTCTGCCTTCGCGGCGTGTATAGCGGGCTGCCACGTGGATCTGTTCAATGATTTCCGAAGCTGTCAGGTTGCGGCGCAGTCCCATTCGGGCGGTAGCGCAGAAAGGGCACCCAGCCTGGCATCCGACCTGGGTGGATACGCAGACTGCGGTGCGCGAGGGGCCGCTTCGAAGCAAGACGGTTTCCAGTTTGTGTTGGTCTTTGGTTTCAAAGACCAGCTTGACCGACGGATCGATCGCCGAAGGCATTTCGCAGACAGGACGCAAGGGGGCGAGGTCAAAGCATCTTGCCGCCTCGGCCGCTTCCGCGTCTCCTAGTTTCGCCAGCGCCACCTCCCAGGGCTGATGCATCTGGTAGGCGGCGTACCGCATCTTCCCGATCCGTTTTGGATCGATCTTCATTCGCTTGCGGAACCGTTCGACGGCCTGGTGGTCATCGCACGTCGGCCGTTGCGGTTCGGGCATGGAAATCGGTTCCGAGGGGAGTCGCGGTTCCGTAGGCGTCATCGAAGTAAAGAAGCTCCGGCGGGGCATTGTACGGTTTGCCAAGGGTGCCCCCGAATACAAGAACAAGTCCTTCTACCCAATCGGGAACTTTTCCATGGGGGCGGCTGGCCTCCATGGTAGCTGTCCGGGGGACTGGTGCAAATCGCAGATAGCCCGACCCTCGCTTCATCGCGGGGCGACCGGTCGAATCGACAGAGCCGATGGGGTATCATGGCCAGCAGGGTGGATGAGATCCACGCGATGGTGGCTTGGATCTCTCGTTTTGGTTGGCGATCTTCTGGCATCGGCGGCTAGGCGACGCCGGTTGTCGGCCGTCGGTTGCTGCATGGAGAAAAAGATGGAACTTCGCAGATGGGCTGGATGTTTTACTGAGTTAGCTCCCTTGGCCTGCTATCTGCTGCTTTTGGCGTCGATTGGCAGCATCTTGTTTGGGGCATCTGGCGAGGTTCGGGGAGAGGAGCCTTTTCAGCTGATCAAGACGCGACAGCAGAAGGGCAGTTCAGGGGACTGGCAGGTGGTGCAGGAGTCGGTCCGATGGGACCCGCGGAAGACAGCGATCATCGTGTGCGATGTCTGGGACTATCACCATTGTCTGAATGCCGTTCGCCGGTTGGAACAGTTCGCACCACGGCTGGATGGGTTTTTGGCGGCTGCAAGGGAGCGAGGAGCGGTAATCATTCATGCTCCAAGCGACTGCATGGACGCCTATGCCGAGCATCCGGCGCGGCGTCGAGCGATGGAGGTCGCAGAGGCGTCCGATCTTCCGAAGGCAATCATCCACTGGTGCTCGAAGATTCCTTCGGAGGAAGAGGCGGTCTATCCGATCGACCAGTCGGATGGCGGGGAAGACGATGATCCGGCGGAGCATGCGCAGTGGTCGGCCAAACTGACCTCCTTGGGACGCAACCCTGCCCTACCCTGGAAGATGCAGTCGCCTGCGATTCGAATCGATGGCCAGAGAGACTATCTGAGCGACAAGGGAGACGAAGTCTGGAATGTGCTCCGGGCGCGAGGGATCGAGCACGTGATGCTGACCGGGGTGCACGTCAACATGTGCGTGCTTGGGCGTCCCTTCGGCCTTCGTCAGTTGGCATCGCATGGAATCGACGTGGTGCTGGTGCGGGATTTGACCGACGCGATGTACAACCCCAAACGCTGGCCTTTCGTCGATCATCACACGGGGACGCGGTTGGTGATCGAGCATATCGAGAAGTATGTCTGTCCGACGATCACCAGCGACATGGTGCTGGGAGGGGAACCGTTTCAGTTCAGTGCGTTGTCCGGCGCAGCGGCATCCGATTCGACGGACACGGTGGCGCGTGCAGCGCCCGATCGGATGGCCGACCGCCTAGTCCCAGGAACAAATCATTGGCTCCTTCGCCAGTGGCCCTTGTCCTGGGAAGCGATGGGATCGGATCTTTCCTATCGCAAGACGGCTTGGTACCGGCGAGCGCTCAGGCTTCCCGATCGAAGCGAGAGCCCGTCGCTTCGTTTGACGGTCCGCACACAGCCCCAGGTGCGGGTGGAATGCTGGTGGGAGGGGAAGTCGGTTGCGTTCCAGTCGGATGCTTCGGGAACGTGGGAGGCCACGATCCCTGAGGGGGTGCGAGTCGATGGAGATGCGAATCTGCTGGTGCTGAAGCTGGAAGGCAAGCAGCAGCAGTGGCCGACCGCCACTGAGGTGGCTCTATCGATTGGATCGACGCGACGCTCGCTGCATGGGGCCTGGCAGGTGCGACTGGGAGAGGATCCTTCGTGGACCAGTATGCCGCTACCTGCCAAGTTTGGAGCCAGCACCGATATTGTCGTCGATTTGAGATAGAGTTCTCTTGGCAAGGATCGTTAGGATGGCAGGCAACAGGCCGACCGACTCAACCCGCTCCCCTGATCCCGCGCCGCGCGATCCCTCTTCCCTTCGGTCGGCGCGATGGTTCCAGCCCGACAGCCTTCGTGGCTTTGGCCACCGATCGAGACTCAAGGGGATGGGCTACGACGATCTGGACTACCGTGGACGACCGGTGGTTGCGATTCTCAATACCTGGAGCGATCTGAATACCTGCCATTCTCATTTCCCTCAGCGGGTCCAGGAGGTCAAGCGAGGCATTCTGCAGGCCGGTGGGTTTCCGGTCGAAGTGCCGGTAATCAGCCTCAGTGAGATGCTGATGAAGCCGACGACGATGATGTATCGCAACCTGCTGGCGATGGAGACCGAGGAGGTTTTGCGAAGTCATCCAATCGATGCTGCGGTGCTTATGGGCGGATGCGATAAGACCGTCCCCGGCTTGATCATGGGGGCCATTTCGGCCGACATCCCATCGATTTTCCTCCCTGCCGGCCCGATGCTCAAAGCACACTGGCGCGATCAGACCTTGGGGAGTGGATCGGATGCATGGAAGTTCTGGGATGAGCGACAGGCGGGGAATCTCTGCGAGAGCGACTGGTGCGAGATCGAGGACTGCATCGCCAGATCGCCGGGGACCTGCATGACGATGGGAACCGCTTCGACGATGGCCTGTATCGTCGAAGCGATGGGGTGGACTCTGCCAGGTGCAGGCAGTATTCCCGCAGTGGTCTCCGAGCATTCGAGGCTGGCGGTCCAAAGTGGCCGGAGAGCGGTGGAACTGGCGTGGGAGGGGTGGAAGCCATCGCAGTGGTTGACCGACGCTTCGTTCCGCAATGCCGTGCGGACATGGCTGACGATTGGTGGATCGACCAATGCCATCGTCCATCTGATCGCCATGGCGCGGCGGGCGGAAGTTGCGCTGAGCATGGAGGATTTCGACCAGCTTTCCCGGACGACTCCGGTGCTGGCCGATATCCGTCCCTGCGGCCGATTCCTGATGGAAGATTTCCATCGCGCCGGCGGATTGATGGCGCTATTGCAGCAACTGGAAGACCTCCTGGAGACGGCGGCGATGGGAGTTGGTGGGCATTCGCTGAGGGAGGCGATGGAGCGGGGGCGTCGGGTCGGCGATCAGGTGATTCGCAGTCGAGGCAACCCGGTGTCCGATGAGGGAGGAGTATTTGTCCTGCGAGGCAATCTCGCACCGGATGGCTGTGTCACCAAGGCGCTGGGAGCCGACCCCCGACTGCGGCGGCACCGAGGCCCGGCGATCGTCTTTGATTCCTATCGACAGATGCAGCAGCAGATCCACGATCCGAATCTGGATGTGACGGCCGACCATGTGCTGGTCCTTCGATCGGCAGGGCCACTAGGGGCTCCCGGGTTTCCAGAATGGGGCATGCTGCCGATCCCGCGCAAGCTGCTGCAGCAGGGAGTGCGCGACATGGTGCGGATCAGCGATGCCAGGATGAGCGGCACCAGCTACGGGACCTGTGTGCTGCACGTTTCCCCGGAATCCCATTTGGGTGGTCCGCTTGCCTGCGTCCGCACCGGCGACTGGATCTCACTGGATTTGGACAATCGGACGATCCAATGGGAGGTGAGCGATCAGGAAGCGCAGCTCCGCAAGGAGGCGTGGCGTCCCTCCGGTCCTTCCCCCACACGCGGCTACCATCGGCTCTATGCGAATCATGTCACGCAGGCCCAAGACGGATGCGATTTTGATTTCCTCGAAGGACGCAGTCCCGGGGTCGAGCCAGATATCTTTTGACGAACAACGGAGACGGGGGTGAATTTAGAAATTGAACCCTCGTCCCCTTTATTTGCCGTCCCCTTTATTTGCCGTCCCCTTTATTTGCCGTCCCCTTTATTTGCCGTCCCCTTTATTTGTCCTCCACAAGGCGACGGCTGCCAGGGCGACAGGAGTCCGCTGGGACGGCTCCAGGGGGGCCAATAACGGCTGAATGGGGCCGGTCCTGGCGATGTCAGCCTCTGCCACCGCTTCATGCAGCACTCGGATGGGGTTGATGGCATTGCGCAGTGATTCCAGCGGTTCGAATGCATGCCGAATCGACTCGGCTTGATCCCAATGCTGATCGTTCATTGCAGCCAGCAGGCGCATAGAGAGTCGGGGGGCGACGCAGCCGCAGCCGGTGGTGAAGCCGGCCAAGCCAAAGAGCTTTCGATGGATGATCGCAGGCTGTTCTCCAATCCCGCTGACGATCTTGTCCGCTGGGACCGCCTCCAGAAGTTCCGAAAGGTATGGGTCGACTTCCGGCTGATCCCGCACGACCGCGTACTTAATCCAGCTCAGTAGGCCATCGCGATGGAGCTTGCCGACCAGATCAACCGGCAGCCATCGCTCATGTTTCAGGTAGAGAACCGCCGGTTTGTTACTGCGGCCGACAAGGTCCATGATGCCGCGAGCGATCCCCTGGGGATCGACGATCTCTTTTTGCGGCAGGAGCATCGCCGTGGGGAAATCGAAATCGCGGAGGATCTCGGCCTGATCCAGCATCAAACCGTAGGAGGGGCCGACGGAGGGTACGACGAACGTGTGGGGGCCGGCGGCCTGAGCAAGCAGTTCGAGGGTCGAAGCAAACTCCGAGGGGCGGAGATGATAGAAGACGGCGTTGCCTCCATAAAGCAGCGACCGAACGCCACCGTCTTCCAGGTAGCTGATGAGCCGCCGATTCTCCTGCGAGGAAATTTCACCTTGAGCATCGCGCGCCAAAGGGGGGACCGCAATCACGCTGGTTCTCAAGTCCTCAGGGAGCATCGGGCCGGTCCGCATGGTTGTCCTTTCATGTTCGGTGGTATTCGGATCTGTCTGCATCGAGTGTCGCCGCGCCGAGTGGATCGGCTGGTTCGTCACGATCCAAAGATGGTGCGGGAGGAATATAGTACAAGCATCCTATCACGTTCCTACGGCGGCCCCACACCCCCGTCCGGCTGCGACTTGTTTCCCATCGTGACGATTGTCCAGCCGCTGCATCTACGGTGATGTTTGCTGATGAAGCCCAGGAGCGGACTGGTAGCGAAGCGTTGCGTTGCGGTGTCGTCAGCCGATTCCCTGCTCCATCCACTCATTTTCGCCCAGGCGGGCTTAGCGAGTCGACGCAGATGGATTGTTGTGATCAAGCCTTGCTGAGAAACACCTCGCTGGTTTGGAGGGAGGCGCAGGAGCGAGCCGTTCGCATTCCATGTTTGGAGTGTGCGTTGTCAGGTAGGCACTCCGACGATTCTGATCGCTCATGGATCGTTCGGCCAGGCCCCCATTCCGATCAGCTCTCTAGTCGCTTGGCCGGCCCAGCCACGGTTGGCGGCTGGCGAAGCGGGGCTGGGATGGAGAATTCTTCCGACCTGGATATCAGGAAAACCTTTGGCACATCGCTGAAGGCAGGCTTCGGCGAAGCCTCCAACGCCGATTGCATAGTGGGGCTGCAGCAGCTGGAGGGTCTCTTGGAGCAATTGGTCGCAGGCATCTTCCAGGGAGTGGCGAAGGGGTGAGGGGAATTTATCCGGCGTCAGATTTTGTGCTCCTTCCGCCAGGAAGCCGAGCGGGCAGTAGTTGGCGACGAAGGCATGGTCGAAGAATCGATCGGCCGTCCCGAATCGATCGGCAAACAATCCCCAGAGTCGTTTGCCGGAAACCTCCTGCTTGGTGCATGCGGTGCCCTGCACCGGGCGTTTGGGATGGAAGCGTTGGGGTGTTTTCGGCTGGGAAACGATCTTGAGCCAGTCGCGGACGGCTGTGACTTCACCGAAGGGAATGCCGGTTTGCATCATGCCCCAGGGGCCGGGGTTCATTCCGAGAAAAAGTAGTCGGATGCCGCCTTTGGCGTAGCGTTCGATGTATTCCCGATAGGGATCCCAAGCATACTCCAGAGGGTTGTAGACCCAGGGGCAGACGGTGGAGAAATCGAGTTGTTGCAGGCTCTGGGAGAGCCGCCGGGAGGCAACGAGCAGGCCGGTGGCGGGATTGGGGGCGGGACCGGCGGTCCCATGGCGACGTCGGGCCATCGGCTACCTTCATTTCTTCTGGAGAACGAAGACGGCATCGGAGAGATCGTTGTTCAGTTTCTGAGGTTCTTCCAGGTCGTACCAGAAGTCGTAGACGCCTCGCAGTTCCAGCTCGGGAACTTTTCTCAGCAGCGATCGGACCTGAGCTGCAGAATAGGTGCGCAATGGGAACTCATCGAACAGCTTGAGCACTCCTTGGGGGCGATGAATCGACATCGTGATCCGCAGGTGCTCGACCCGTGTCTGGCGAGACGATTCGCGCACGGTCAGCGCGTAGTTGATCTTTGTGGTTCCCTTTTTGGCAGACCACCGTTCCGTTCCGTAGAGATCGGCGTCGGGGGGAAGCAGGTGAAACCCGAGGACATAGACTCCACCGGTCTTCAAATGGTCGGCGACCAGTCGCAGATGCTTCACCGCATCGTCTTCGGTGGTCAGGTGTCGGAACGTATTGAGCGTATTGAAGGCGGCATCGAAACGATGGGGGAATCGAAAGTTAGTCATGTCTCCCCGGACCAGGGTCACCAGTTTCCCGACCCCTTCCTTTTCGAGGCGGTTGCGGCAGAACTGCAGCGCCTTTTCGTTCAGATCCAGGCCGGTCACGTTGTAGCCTCGCCTAGCCATCTCGAGCACCAGACGGCCAGTCCCACAACCCGGCTCGAAAATCTTCCTGGTCTTTCCAGGGACCAGTTGCTTGAAGACCAGGTGGAGAAAATTGGCTTCCCGTTCCGATTCATCGGCAAAGCCCAAATCGTAATACTGCGGGTAGTCATACCAGGTCTTGCCTTCGTCCTGGATATTGCGGCGGCGGGTAGGTTTTCGGACTTCCCCCTTCGGCTGAGAAGGATGGGACGAGTTCCTGGAGGAAGCGGCCAAGATGGACTCCTTGCAATGCAGGAAGGGGGGCGATCGTAGCCGAGCAGCCAATTCCTGGAGGGAAGCGATCGGCGACTCGCCAGACGCGGGGTGGTCGGTGAACCATGGACCGATTGGTTGTACTGGATGGCGGGCCGCTTGCGAAGATGCAGCAGCCAGTGGCGCCAGGAGTTACAATCATTGCGTTGTTCCTGCCATCGCAGGTTGGCCCGTCCAAAGCCGTTGGGAGGTTTAGCGAAGGGCTGGTGGGTTGTTTTCGATAGGTCCATGTTCGGCCAACCCAGGGTGACAGCGCCGGAGATCCTCGGATGGAAACTCAGCGGTAGATGGGAACTCAGCGGTTTCGGACCAAGCTGCCCGCCAAGAGCGATGGGGGATGAGCGATGGGAGAGGAGTGCGATGGAGCGACGCAGGGGAGCCGCTAGGCGACCGTCCGGGGAGCTGGAGGACCGGCCGGTTCCCCGGCGGATGTCGGACATCTCCTCCGCGTCGCGGCGGGCGATGAGCAAGGGCGGATTGCCGACGCGCAATCTTGTCGAATGGTTGAGCGTCGAACGGGCGATGCTGCTGCGATCGGTGTGGGACCAGATCGATCCAGGGGGTTCGATTCCCAGCGACAGGGAGGTTACCCGACAGATTGGTGGTGGAACGGCGCTGCAGCAGAGTTGGCGGGTGGCGGAGTATCTGGCCGGTCGATGGCCCGCTGACAGTGCACCCTGGCAACGGATGGTGAGCCATTCCAGCGACATCGTGCGGGAGTGGGCTGCCCTCCTGGTGGGGCTTCATCCAGCGGCCGGCTTCAAGAAGCGATTGCAGTGGATGCGGCCGCTGGCGCAGGACCATCACCCTGGGGTACGCGAGATCGCGTGGATCGCGCTGCGACAGCTGGTTATCGATCAATTGTCTCATGCGATCGAACAGCTGACGGAGTGGACCTGCGCACCGGATCCCCGGTTGCGGCGATATGCTTCGGAGATCACACGGCCCCGAGGTGTCTGGGCCCCGCACGTCGCGGCCCTCAAGGAAGATCCATCGCGGGGGCTGGTGCTTTTGGAGCCGCTAAAGAGCGATGAAGATCGTTATGTAGCCAATTCGGTTGCCAACTGGCTGAATGATGCCAGCAAGAGCAAGCCAGATTGGGTTGTGGAAGTGACCCGCAGTTGGCAACGGGAATCTCCCACCGAGGCGACGCAGTACATCGTGCGGCGCGCCCTGCGGACACTTCGAAAAGGTCGATCGGAAGAAGGATGAAGAACAAGGAGCAATCGATGCGTCTGGCAACAGCGGTGCTGGTCGGTGGGGTGTTGATGCTGGGAGTGTTCCTTGGAGCATTGGCTTTCATGTGGTTCGGCCTGGGGCCGCGCTTTGCATTCGAGGGAGAGGGGCCGATGGCCAGCGTTCCTTGGACGATCGGGATGCTGTTGGGGGTCGAGCTGGGGTGTCTGTTGGCAGGCTGGGGGGCGACGCGATTGGCTGGGAACCGATCGCCGATGGCTATCGGAATTCTGTTGGGGCTTCTGGTGGTCTGGGGAGTGGCGACTTGGAATGCTTCGCGCAACGCGGCGACGCGAAAACTGCCTGATGGGAAGACCATCCAAAGCCTTTCCTTCGCGGAGGCAGGAGAGTATTCGGTCAGTCCCTTCTGGTTTCCGTTGGCGATGTTGCCGACCGGGATCGGTGGCTTGCTGCTGGGTGGCATCCTGGCAAAGTCGATACCGAGGCGAGCTGCCTTTGGGGAGCGGCTCGTTCCGCTGGATGGAGAGAGAAGGTAGCGCGAAACGAGGGCGGGAGATCGGAATTGGTTGAAAGGAAGCGATGGCACCGATTGCGTAGGCACCATCAGCAAATCATAATCGATGATGCGATCGAGCTCCCTGTTTGCGGCCAGTCCCATGAGTCTATTCATGCCAGCGATTCACAAAGCGCTCATCACAGCAGCAGGGCCTCGGCAGAACACCCTGCCACTGCAGCGTCTGGTCGATCGTGACGGAGTGGAGAAAAGCGCACTTCAGATGATCATCGAAGAGGTCCTGGCGGCGGGGATCGAGTCGGTGGGGATCGTGATCCGTCCTGGAGACGAGGCACCTTACCGCATGGCGGCTGGAACTCATGCAGACCGCCTCTGCTTTCTTGTGCAGAAGGAACCACGAGGCTACGCCGATGCGATCCTGTGCGGTCGGGATTTTGCAGAAGACCAACCGGTGCTCCATCTGGTCGGCGATCATCTTTACTTGAGTCGCACAGCGGCACGGTGCGCTCAGCAACTGGTGGAGGTGGCGGTCCGTGAACAGTGCGTCGTCTCGGCGGTGCAACCAACGCGTGAGACGATGCTGCCGCACTTCGGAGCGGTGGGTGCAAACCGTCTACCGCAGCAGGATCATCTTTACGAGGTCCATCGCGTGGTCGAGAAGCCGACACCGACGCTGGCCGAGCAGGAGTTGTCGGTCTCGGGGTTGCGCAGCGGGTACTACCTTTGCTTCTTCGGTATGCATGTCCTTCACGGGCAGGTCTTTCGGTTACTGGAGTCCGCGATTGGGCATCGTTCCGGCAAAGCGACGCTGGCAGATGCTCTGGACGCTCTGGCAGGTAAGGAGCGGTATCTGGCCTGCGAACTGGAGGGGACTCGCTTCAATCTCGGGGTGCAATACGGCCTCCTGTGGACGCAACTGGGGTTGTCGTTGGCCGGGGTGGATCGCGAACGGGTGCTGGCGGACTTGGTGGAATTGATGGCGGTTCAGGCATCTGGCCGCCCGCGCTGACGGGCCGGGAAGGAAAGCGTTTGATGGGATCTGGAGCCGGCGACCCCTGGACTGAAACGATTCTCGCAGAGGAAGCAAGGCTGCGCGATCGAAGCATTGAGTCATTGGCGGCGGGGCTGGATCGCGAGCAATTGCTTGACGCCTGCGATCAGTTGGATCCCTTCTGGCGTCAAACCGACAATCTCTACCATCGCGTCCGAGCGATGCTCATGCTGTCGGCCATTCATCGTTACCATCTCCCACCACTTCTCTCCCAGCGCCCCGGCGCGGCCATTGCCTACCACTCCTATGAGCATCTGCTCCATCGGCGATTCGTCGAAGCGATCGACGGGATGCTTTCGGTCCAGTCGGCTCACGGGCCCAGCCAGGCACTCTCCAGCGGTCTGGCCAAGGCCTACTACCAACTGGCAATGCAGACCCTTGCCGATCAGGTGCGTCGTTCGGTGCGCAGCGTGCGAGGCAACCAGTGGATGTTTCGGATCGGTCATCCCAGCGATCATCCGCTGCGACTTGACGAGCGACTGCTGAGAACCGGGGGGGAAAGTGGCCAATTCCCGATACTGGTCGAAAAGACCCCCGTGCGGATGGATTTTTCGCATTCCGGGTGGAGCGATATTTTTTTTCTCGGCATGGACTACCCCGAGGGAGCCCAGGTGATCAATGCCTCGATCGACCTGGGAATTCACCCACGTGATGATGCACCGAAACCACCGGTCGAGGCGTATCTGAGAGTGATCGATCGGCCGGTGCTACGTTTGGTGAGCGTCGATCTGGGGGCGGAGGCACAGATCGATCAGATCGATGAGCTGTTCGATTTCGCCAAGGACCATCTGGGGTTGCTGAAAGCCGCCGTCATCGCTTCGGGGTTGGTGCCGCCGGTGATGGAGGGTTGCCATCAGCCGATCGAACGGTTGCTGGAGCGAGTGCTTGGCAGGCGTGGACTGGGGCTGGAACTGGTCAGCAGTGTCAACGACATCCCCAAAGGCTCCCGACTTGCGGTTTCGACCAATCTTCTGGGTGCCATGATCGCGGTGCTGATGCGAGCGACCGGGCAGACCCAGTCGCTAGATGGTGGGTTAGTAGAACGGGATCGCCGGCAGGTTGCAGCTCGAGCGATTCTCGGGGAGTGGCTGGGAGGGTCGGGTGGCGGATGGCAGGATTCCGGAGGTGTGTGGCCCGGCATCAAATGGATTCGAGGCTGCTTGGCCGAACCGGGTGACCCGGAATTCGGGGTCAGTCGAGGACGTCTGCTTCCCCAGCACGCAGTGCTCGATTCCAAGAGCGTATCGCCCGAGGCGAGAAAGCGACTGCAGGAGAGCTTGGTGCTGGTACATGGCGGGATGGCACAGAACGTCGGACCGATTCTGGAGATGGTGACCGAAAAGTATCTGCTGCGATGCAGCGAGGAGTGGTCGGCGCGACAGGAAGCCATTGCGATCCTGCAGCAGATGGTCGAAGCGCTCCAGGAGGGGGACCTCCGTCGACTGGGCGCCCTGACTACCAGGAACTTTGAAGGACCGCTGCAACAGATCATCCCCTGGTGCACCAACCTTTTTACCGACACCCTGATCGCAGGCTGTCGAAAAGCATATCGCGACCAGTTCTGGGGATTCTGGATGCTGGGAGGCATGTCGGGGGGCGGGATGGGGTTCCTGTTCGATCCGGCGATCAAGCCCCAGGCGCAGGCGTGGCTGCAGCGAGAAATGGTGGAGGTAAAGAGGCGGATCGAGCGGCAGTTGCCCTTCGCGATCGATCCGGTGGTCTACGATTTTGCCATCAACGATCGAGGTAGTTGGGCGACTCTGGAAGAAGGGCAAAGTGCCCTCCTTCCGATCGGTTACTACGCCCTGATGGCACCCAAATGGATCCGCCAGGAGGTGCGGGGGCGCAGCGAGCAGACGCAGCGCGAACTACAGCAACTGGGAAACCGGATGAAAGAGGGACAAGTGTCCGGCGACTGGCTGCTGGAACGCTTGCTGCCACAGGGGAATGTTTCCCATGTGGCTCCCGAACCGCTGCAGGATCTTCTGCGGTTGCACGGATTTGATCGTCAGCAGCACGAACAGATTCGCACGGCTCTCTTGGCCGGTCGGATCGGCATCGCCCAGAACCGAATGCCTCAGGGGACGCCGATCGATAATGTCCAACT
>JBIINB010000109.1:0-14537 GCA_044337705.1 Pirellulaceae bacterium
AAATCCTCCGAATGAGGCTAGCAAACAACGATAACTCATTCGAATAAAACGACTTAGATCAACTCTACAGTGCCATTCGTGGGTGGCACCGATTGGGGAAAATGATTCGTGGGTGGCACCGATTGGGGAAAATGTGGTTGCTAGAGCAACTTGCCGCGAGCGTCGACGGGCATCGGATGAGCCGTAGAACCATCCCAGAGCCAGAAGCTGTCCTGTAGATTGACGCAGACGCAGATATGGTTCGGGATAATCTGGATCCGCGAACCGATAGCTGGCAGAGGCGTGCCATCGGGGACAACTACCTCCCCATGTTCCTCTGTCAGCCGAACTATTTTCGCTTCGGGCTGATCCGGCCAGAGACCAAAACCACTGTCGGGAGCCGGCCCGCAGCGGTCGCTGGATAGTGTTTTGCTCCCTGCATCGACAACGAAGTGGTTCTGTCCACTGTGGCTGACCACGGTCGCAACCACCGTAGCTGCACACTGGGGCAGGGTGGCCACTCCCAGCCGGACCTCGTTCATATCATTGTAGATATAGGTCCCTGGACGAAACTCGGTGATCCATCGATTGCGATGAGTCAGCATCGCCGTGGGGGTGGAGCCGCCCGAGACGATTCGGCGGTCGAACCCGTTGCGATCGAAAGCGGCGACCGCCTCCCCCACCAGCCGTTCAATCCTCTCCCACTCCTCCTCTGGGGAGTCGGGCATCAAATGACCTGGGTAGCAGAAAATGCCATCGACCCGCAGATGTGGGCATTTGGCGGCAAATCGTGCCAACTCCACTACCTCACCCACCGTTTCGACACCGGTGCGGTGGAAGCCGACATCCAGATCCAGGAGGACTCCGATGTTTGATCCGGCGGAAGCGGCGGCTTGCTGCAGCCCTTCCAGACACGGCTTCGAGTCGGCTGCCACCCGCAATGTGGCGCGACCCGCCAACTGAGCCAGCTTCTCCAGTCTGGCCGCTCCAGCAGCCGGATAGGCCACCAGGATATCGTCGGTTGCATCCCGCATCACCTCCGCTTCTCCCGCCTTGGCAACCGTCAAGCCGACTGCCCCCGACTGGCACTGCCACTGCCCCATTTGTCGGGATTTGTGAGTCTTGGTATGAGGACGCAATCGCAGTTGGTGTTGGGCCGCATACTGCGCCATCCGCTCGATGTTCCCCAAAACCGCCGTCCGATCGACGACCAGTGAGGGAGTGGGAAAATTCGGGGCAAGCTGTTCGATCGGGATCATGGCCAACTCGCTGGCAGGCATCGCCAATGGTCGCCACCATCAGCTCCAAAAGGTTTCCAACGACCGGAGGGAATGGATCGGCCCGTCGGCTTCCTCCCGGTGAGATACAATCCTAACGTATGACCTCCCACGACTCCACGCCTGAACTGGATCGCCCCAACGATCCCGCGCCAGAGGATCTGTTTCTGGAGCGGATGGTTTACCGCTGCGCGTGTGGCACCAGCTACCAAGTCGATCTGGAAGCCGGTGGCGTCTGCCCGACGTGCAACCGTCCGGTGCGGGCCGAGGCACTTCGGCACGCTCTCCTGCAGACTGTCACTCACGGGGACCTGCGTCACGCCACTGTGATCCACGAGGAAGAGCAGGAGGATCCATGGATCGGGATGTCCTTGGGGCACTTCCAACTGGAGTCCCTTTTGGGACGCGGCGGCATGGGTTCGGTCTATCGAGCGCTCGATACGTCGCTGCAGCGTTACGTCGCGGTCAAGCTGATGCGTCCGGTCGACGACCCCGATTCGGTGCGCCCGGCAACCGAAGCGATGCTGCGCGAGGCAGTCGCACAGGCTCGGTTGAACCATCCCAATATCATCACCATCTACTATGTGGGACACCATCAGACATTCCCATTTCTCGCGATGGAGCTGCTATCAGGTCCCACCCTGGCCGATCGACTTGTGACCAGTCCACTGGAGTTCGGTGAAGCCATTCGAATGTCCATTCAGGTTGTCGAAGCGCTTCAGCATGCAGAGCATTTTGGCATCGTTCACGCCGACATCAAACCGAGCAATCTGATGCTGCATGGCGCTCAGCAAGTCAAGCTGTCCGACTTCGGTCTGGCGCGCATGGCTTCTCTGCCGATGGAAACGGAAAAAATCTCCGGCACGCTTACGCACATGGCTCCCGAGCTAACCGTGGGGGACAAGCCCACTATCCAAAGCGACATGTACGCTCTGGGTGTCACTCTCTTTGAAATGCTCTTCGGACGATTGCCCTACAAGCTGGAAGGTGGTTCCATACGGCAGTGGCTGCAAAAAATCCAGGAAGCGCCAATCGAATTCCCGTCCAGTTGGCCCACAGAAATACCGGATGCGATGCGAGGCATCCTGACGCGATTGATGGCCAAGCAGCCATCAGCGCGTTACTCAGGCTATGACGAGTTGCTGGACGATCTGCAGGCGATCGTTCCTGTGAAGATGACGACGGCCGGGTTTGCTCCGCGTGCTATGGCATACCTTTTCGATCAGGCCATGCTTCTGACCTTTTTCGCGCCCTTCGTCATCGGAATCGTCGCCCTTCGAGTGCTCGATGAGTCCGGCCGATTCTCCTGGGGAATCCCACTGCTGGCCGTCCTCGCATTGATCATCCCTGTCTTCTATCTATCTGCAATTCGAAACGGTTGGCGCTCCCTCGGAGGCTACCTATTCCAGCTTCGCACGGTCGACCCTCATGGACTTCCGCTTCGCCCCGATCGCCGGTTTTTCCGCGAGCTGATGCGATGTGCCCTGGCGTGGCTGCTGCCCCTGGCTACCCTGCTGGGACTATTCTGGACCGGGGTCGATCATCTGATCGATGCCGCGCTGCTGACGTTCGTCATTTTCGACTTCGCCTGCTTCTTTATCACCCCCGAGCGGACGACGTTCCACGATTTGCTCTGCCAGGCGCGCGTGATGCTGGATGCCGATCGACCCCACTTGTCTCAATCCGACCGCTCAACTGCTGGCACTGCGGTAGCTGGCCAACGCCCTCTGGAAAATCCGTCGACTGACAAGCAGGCTGCCTAACGCAGCGATCACGGCGAAGGCCGCCATCGGTAGTTCCCAGGATGCTCGTGGCTGAAGAGGCTGAGCCAGCAGTCGAGCCGGTACGTTGACCACCACCAGCACCGGAATCGCAAAGGTGAAGATTCCCCACAGCGCGTAGCCCCAGCCCCGCTGATAGATCTCCGCCGGGTAGCGCGAAAAATTGGTGATGTAAAACCAGAAGTCATAGAGGCTCTGATTGCGCCCAAGCCATATGCTGGTGGCCGCCAAAACCGTCATGATGCTGTAAAGGATCGCCACGCCGAAGAGAAGATAGAAGGGATAGAGAATCACAACCCAAGGAGTCGGCTGCCACGCAGGATCGCTGCGCTGCGACAACTGGTAAATCCCGACCACCAGCAGCAGAACCGCGACAACCAGATTCGACAGCGCCGACCAGTCCATCCTCCGAAAGGAGATCAGGAACTGTGTGTCGATCGGCTTGAGCAGTGCGAAGTCAAGCCCTCCGGTCCGTATCAGCTCACTGAACTCCTGCGCATTGGGCATGAAAAAGGTCTGGACAACCGCGTTGATCATCCAGGTCGTCGCCAGAAAAATGAAAAACTCCGCTCGTCCCCATCCCGTCGCCGCGCCGATCGATGGCGCATGCTGGAACAGGATAAGGTAAAAGCCAACGTTCATCAGGGTCCACGATGCGCTGGAGATGCACTCCAAAAGGAAATTGGCCCGAAACGTCATGTCTCGCACCAGGCTGTTGCGAACGAATGTCTTAAAAACTCCCTTGTAGGAAGTCCTGCCCTCCATCGACTCCGACATGCATCCCCCACTTCGCGACAGCGAAGACGTCAAATTCCCACGAGCCCCTTCAACCACCAAAACCACTGTAGCGCCGTACCCCGCGCTGGTACATGGTGCGAGCCAAAAAGAAAAACAGCAAGGTCCAGAGAGCCTGGACCAGCAACTCCCATCCCAGACGATCGATTGGGACCTTCTCGAGAAACACCGTGGCCGGAAAGTATGCCAAGTATTTCAGTGGCAAGAAATTGACGATCGTCGCGATCGGTTGCGGCAGCATGTCGAGCGGAAACATGTGACCGGATAGGAAGAAACTGAAGAGCATGTAGAGAAACAGCAGCGAGGAAATCTCCAGCATCCAGAATCCCACCAGCCCCAAACAGGCCTCCACCAGAAAACCGAGCAAGAAGGCCATCAGCAGAGACGCGATGAAGGCGACAAGGTAAGGCATTGCCGGCCACCCCTGCTCGAAATACCCTCTGCAAAGGAAAAAGACCATGCCAAAGGGAATCGCAGCAACCGAATAGTACGCCAGTTTGTGAGCCACCCGCGCCCAGAACAGAAAACCGAGCATATCGATCGGCTGCACCAAGTACTTTTTTACCTCTCCGTCGCGGATCTGCCGGGCAATGCCAGTAGCAAGTCCAGGCATGCTGGAAAAAGCCCGCCCCAACATCGTCAGCAGGTAGTAGGCCACCATGTCGCTGAAGCCATATCCAACCAGACGCGATCTGCCATCGGCCCCAACCGGCACCGTTTCAAACACCGCCCACCAGAGAAATATCTGGGTGATGATCGGCAGGAAACGCATCAGGGTCCCGAGCGCAAAATCGCCGCGGTAAACCAACCGTTCTTCCAGAGCAATCCGCAGAATGGTCCACCAGGCGCTAAGACGCCCTCTCCATCCAGTGGCCACTCCTTCACTCATCACGCCTTCCCCCGTTGCCCTCTGGACGCTGTCCTACCGATTGGTTGCCTAACTTGCTCGCCCCTCATATCATCCGCTCCGGCCTTCGACCGAACCACCAGCAGATTGCTTGGCTTCTCCCATCTCTGCAAAGAACCCCGCAATCGCTTCCTCCAGCGGTGGATCCTCCACCGCCACATCATCGACCGTATACCGCTCCAGCAGATCCGTCAGCACCCGCGAAACCTGCCCTCTAGGGATCTGAATCTGGACGCGAGGCAGCTCCTCTTTGATAACGGTCCCATACCGATCCAAACCCTGACTGCTCTGCCCCTCCGCCAGTTGCACTGTGATCCGCTTGGATGCCGAAAATCGGTCGATGATCCCGGTCAACGATCCGTCGTACTGCACGGTTCCTTTGGCGATCACAATGACCCGCTTGCAAAGAGCAGCGACATCCTTCATGTAGTGACTGGTCAGCAGGACTGTGATCCTTCGATCTGCCTGGTACTGCTTCAAGAACTGCTGGATGTTGTGTTGAGCCACCACATCCAGGCCGATCGTCGGTTCATCCAGAAACAGCACTTCCGGTGAATGCAGCAGCGCCGCAATCAGCTCCATCTTCATCCGTTCCCCAAGCGACAGTTCTCGTACCGGTCGCCCCAGCAGCTCTCCACACGCAAGCAACTCTGTCAGTTCACCCAGCGTCCTGCGAAATGCCTCCGGGGCGATCCCGTAAATCTGCTGGTGCAACCGAAACGATTCCTGAGCCGGAAGGTCCCACCAGAGCTGATTCTTCTGCCCCATCACCAGCGCAAATCTTCGCCGGTACCTGTCGTCTCGCTCCCAGGGAATGTAGCCCATCACCCGGGCGTTGCCAGAGGTCGGATAGATGACCCCGGAAAGAAGTTTCAAGGTGGTGGTCTTGCCCGCACCGTTGGGACCCAGAAAAGCGACCAGTTCCCCCGCCTCTACCTTCAGGCTGACACCTCGCACTGCATGAACGGTGCGGTACTCCCGCTTCCAAAGACCCTTCAGCGAGGCGCCTAGACCCTCCGGCTTCTGATAAACACGATAGGTCTTTTCCAGATTCTCGATTTCAATAATCGCCATGGATCAACCGCAGATTCCTCTCCGCTTCAGGCCAATCAGCCATCGTATCGCACATAGCAAATCAACTGCCTTCCCGTCAGGCTTGATGGAAAGGTCGTCTTATCGAAGGCTTCTGACCTAGCCTGCCATCAGGCAGATTCTACCCGCGGTTTGGCCAGCAGTGATGCACCCACCAGAATGATCGCCAATTGGCTCAACACGAATCCCCCCAGCAGCATCAAAATTCCATTGGTAAATCCATAGCTGTGGAGGCCGATGCCAAGCTGGTTGGTACCGAACCACGACCACGCGGTGATGATGTTCCCGGCCACCGCCAGCAGTGCAAAGCCTCGGTGCGTCACCAGTTTGTCCCAACGCGCATGGAGCAGAATGGCATTCCACAGCACAATCATCAGTGCGCCGTTTTCTTTGGGATCCCATCCCCAGAAACGGCCCCAGCTGTCATCCCCCCACAGGCCACCCAGTACGGTCCCGATGAAGCTGAAGAAGATGGCAAAACAAACGACGCCGTAGGTGATCCGGTCGAGCAGCTTTTGAGTTGCCTTAAGCGTCGCCTCTCGCATCGCATCTTTCCGATTTACCCGATCCCAGAGCCCAACCGCAATCCACGCGATCCCAAGCGCCCCGGCGAAGAAGGTCGCTCCATACCCCAGCGTTACACTGACCACATGCGTGGCCAGCCAGAACTGCGTGTCGAGCACCGCCTGCAGCACCGGCATCGTATCACTGGTATCCAGCCCATAAGCCACCAGCAAAGTCAGGAATCCGGTGACCGCTCCGACCAGCAGCGAAACCCCGATCGGGTAGAGCGTTTCGATGATCAAACCGGCCAAAACCACCGACCAACCGATAAAGACCGCCGAAGAATACAAATTCACCACCGGCGGCCGTTCGGAGATATAGATCCGCGCCCCGATCGCAAAGGTATGCAGAGCAAACGCAGCAACGCAAAACCAGAAAGCGTAACGCCTCAGCGGATGCCTGGCGATCAGGAAGCTGGCGAGGCAGACCAGTGCGATCACGACGTAAAGTGTCGCCGAAAAATTGACCGGGCTCAGGTGGTTGTACCACGCTTCGAACCCCGCCTTCTTCATCCGCACCCCTTCTGGATTGGACTCGGCCATCCATCGCTTGAACTTGTCGACTTGATCGTTGAACTTCCTGGCATCGTCGGCTCGCAAGGCATCGACCATATCGGCAAAGGCCAGTACCCCGGTCTGATCTGCCTCCATCTGCATCAATCGCGACGCGAAAGCCGTAAAGATCGCAGGACCAAACGCCTGCCATCGCTCGGGGCTGACCACCTTCCCCTTGGCATCCTCCTTGGGAGCCGCTGGCGGAATGATTCCGGGTGGATTGGCCTGCTCGATCATCTGCACCCTGGCGAAGACCTGCCGGAAGTCCTTCTGGAACTGCTCCTGCGCTTCCTCCCCTTGAGCCCCTTCAGGGATCTGGGGCAGGTCGGGACGGTATGCAAACCGCACCAGTTCCATCACTCCAAAGCGGCTGCTGAGCTCAGCTTTCTTCTTCTGGGCAAATGTCCATTTGGCCTGGTTCTCCGGATCCAATGATCGCAGTTCCTCACGAATGGCCCCGATCCCCGGCGCCACCTCTTCGTAGCTATAGCGATGTCCTTCGCGATTCTCCAGGCTCAGCGCATCCAGAACCTCCTTGGCGTCTATGCGAATGCAGGGGACCCGAAGCATCGCGGCATCCTCAGACATCAGCCCCATCAGCCAGCGGCTGGCAGGGATTTTCTCTCCCGTTGCACTGCGCACTTCTGCCTTGTTGGAGACAGCCTGTAGCAGGTTCCGGGCGACGCTATCGAGCGGCTTGATCCGCCCTTCGTGCTGCATTGGAATCTGACCAACCGAATACCAGTCGAATTGCCGCGGCTCCACCGACGGCTTCCGCGCTTTCGAACCGATCCACAAGCCGGACAAAAGCAATGCCACCAACGGGATCGACCAAAGTAAAGGACCTTGTGAGGCTTGGCGAGCTGCACTGCGCCAGCGAGCCACCATCGCTGCAGGATCGCTGGAGCTGCTGACTGAACTGTCTGCCACATCGCCGGCAACGCGATCGTAACGGAGAGCAAACCGGGCAAAGGTACCGGAAAAATGGACCAGCATCCCCAGTCCACTCAGCACACAGGCGACGTAAGGAATCAGCCAGCCCGCATTGGTCACCACCTGCAGCGTCGTCTTCTCCCCAATCTTCGTCTCCTCCGCCGACGCGTAACCGCTCTGGTAAAACGTCTCTCCCCGGAACCGCATCGGGTTGTTCATCCAGATGCGCCCCTGTTGCCGACTCTCTCCCTGCTGGTCTGTGATGGTGACGAAAGAAGAGTAATCGCGAGGCGTCATGGTTCCGCTATAGTCGATCCGCTGCACATCGTCCAGACGCAGGCTGTAGGGCTTGACCGACCTGGCGAATCGCAGCTGCATTGTCAGCGGCTTGCCGTCGACCTGAACTGTCTCGGAGGTAGCCCGCGGAGTCAGCTCATCATCGTGCAGGTACTGACTGACCAGATAGGTCCCCAGAGATTCCCCACCTGCCTTTGGATAGATCGTCACATAGGCGGAGGCGATATTCACGTCGCTGTTGGCCCCGCCGCTCTTGGGCTTCTCCATCGCGCCGATCGTCATCCCCGATCCGGCTGTCGCAAACTGCTTGTTCAGGTCCTTCAGGTCGACCAGCCCCGAGTTGACGTAATACTGGTCGACCAACAGCTTGACCGGCAGATCCGGATGCTCGATCGGCCTTCCTGTCCTGGCCGCCCGCTCCAAATAGCGCGATTCAATCGAGACCACACGATCCGTCTGGCCGCTGGAATCAATCAGCGCCAGCTCGCACTCGTCAATTCGATAGGCGACACTGGCCGCCTGGCCTTCATAGAGACTGATCCGCTCTTCGATCTGCGGATCGCCAAAGATGAACTGGCCCAGCATCAGCAGCGCCACTCCCAGGTGGATCAAGACATTGCCGCCCCGCTTTCCAAAGAGCAAAAGAAATCCGACCAGGAAGACCAAACCCACGACGAGACTCTTCAGCAACTGCCAGACGATCCGAAGGCCAGGATCGTTGATGCGGTACTGCTCCCCCGTAGCAGCGTAGAAGACTCCGGCTCCCGCCAGGACGATCAGGGTCAGCCACTGCACCTGCCGCCCTAGGCGTGTGCTGGATGGCCACTTCAGTGCACCGACCAGCGCCGCGGCGGCTAGCAACCAAAGCAATCCCATGCAGAGCTTCCAGAGCGAGTCGTACGAGAAAGGTGGTTCCCCCTGCAACCCGTCGGCTTGGTGAGCGGTCCAGACCACCAGACCCAGCAAAGCGGACCCCAGGGCGGTGAAAAAGAGCCCAGCCGCATAGCGGCCCCCTGTGGCTTGCATGGAAAACCGAGTCACCTTGGCGGCGATCAGATTGACCAGCAGCACCAGACCAACCGTCGCTCCTCCAGGGATCGGTATCGTAAAGGGAAGGCGGGTGTGATCTGGCCAGATCGTGATCGGCAGAAACACATCCAGCTCCACCGGCGCAATCCAGCTGTTGAAATACTTCGCCTTGACGTCCTTCAGTTGCTCTTCGTCCTGCGCCAGTGTGCCAACGAAAAGGATGATGATTCCTAGAGCGAACATGGAGACGGTGATCTTCAACGATCCTAAGGCCTTCAGCACCCGCCAGAGCAGTTGCCCGATTGCCAAGCTGTCGGTGTCAGCACTTGCTGCCGTCCGCGTTTCGCCCCAGGTTCCTGTCGCCATCGCTGTTACCTGCTTTTTTCAGTGAACAAAATCGAAGTCGGCTGAGCGGTTCGTTCCGCCAATTCCCGCCGAACCTGGTCCCATGGCCGTAGTAGGACTATGCCGATGGGACCGTCATTTCCGTAGTTGCCATCACCTGCCAATCATTCGGTTTTCGGCGGATCCCACGAAAGACTTTCGATCCAATGAAGTACTTCTTCCTGACGCAACTCAATTGCCTGTCGGCTTCCCCGCACCTTGATGAACAGGTCGACCGTCCCCTCCGCATAAGGAATCGAGGCAACCCAGATCGCAGAATCCTCTGGTTGCTGGCCAGCAGCCATCCAGTAGATCGTACCGCGGTGAGGCCCCCTCTGAAATGTTTTCGCCTCCGCCAACGCCTGATCCAACTGCTTCTGCTTTTCCTCTTCAGAAGCTTTCGGGGCGACTTGGCCGACCCACATCTGAGCGTTTTGACGGGGATCGTTACGCGCCAACGACACCGTCAGCTCACAGGCTCCCCCTTGGCTTGCGTCGCCATCAGGAATGCGGAAGGCCGCCAAGCGGAAGGGACCCTCTCCAAGCGATTCCCATCCCTCAGGAGTCTGGAATCGAATCCTAGGCCCCTGGTCTTCAGCTGCCTCCTGGCTTGCTGCCGAGGGAGACGTTGTGTTGTTGGAGGAGCCAGTGGCGGACGAGGCAGGGTTGGCCTTGCCGCCGGATGCACCTAACCCCAGCGGCCCTCGAGGTCCGCTTCCGGACATCCCGCCACTTCCCGTACCCGTCAGATCGACGATCACTACCGGCTGGTCACTGCCTTCCCTGATCACTTCCGTCCATTCATCGCGCCAAGTCTCCAGATCCACCGGCGAAAGATTCAATTGACCTCGCCATCGATTCAAGTTTTCCTGAAGGTAGTTTTCCCACTGGCCCGAGCGCCCCAACAAAGTCACCGTCCAGCGAACGGGAGTGGCGCTGCCATCCGCCGGAGGCCCCTCCAGAATCGCCATCGCCATGCCACTGCCGGGCAACTCTATCCAGCCTTCAGGCAGTTTCCACTGGGGTATTCCAGCTCCATCCCAAACCAGCCCACGGCACAATTCCACCACCGCAGGTACCGTTCCCTCCAGTCGCTGCGGTGTATCCGTTCCTTTTAGAAACAGGACCTGCTCTCCCTGTGGAATCACCGCCCCCACAATCCTTCGCGGCTGACTGACAGACGACTGCTCGCGCTGTGGCAACGCCGTCTTCGCCTCCTTGGGCATCTCGTAGACGCGAACCTGGAGCGATTCCTGACAGCCCGAAAGCACCAAGGCCAAGCCAAGCAAAAGTCGATGCGTCTTGGAGAAATGAAACCGAGCAGAAAGCAATTTCCACCGACCGGCAAAAAAGGAGACCATGGGGCTGTTGACCGAAGGGTTGGGAGGACAAAACGAAGGGGATTCGCAAGTAGTGAAGCACGATCTTCGATCTTTCGATCGAAAAAGCTAGGCGGGCAAGTCGACTCGGTCCGTCCTCAAATCCAGTCGACTCGATCGATCACCCTCGGGAAAGTTCAACCTTCTGACGATGGCAGTGGCAGTCCTGCAAGTCCACATTCTGATCCAACCGGCACCGCATGAGGATCGATCTCCCTAGTATAGACGACGATGCAAACGAAGGGCAGAGACCAACTCCTGGCAATCCCATCGAATGCGACGTCAGTCGACAACAACTCAACTCCGAAGTTTTCGTTCTTCATCGGTCCCCAGCGGAGTTGCCGGGACGCGTGGAACCGCGGGCCTGGAACATCCCGTCGTCTGGTTCGCCCTGGAGGAAAACGCATCCAAGAGCGAAAGGGACATTTCACGTCGGAGAAGGTCCCTGGAGCGATCGCTCGGCGTTTCTCGTTTTGGAATCGCATGATCAAAAATTGTGAATCATTCTTGAAGCTCCTCGAGCTGAATCCTAGGATGAAAGTGGGGTTGTGAAAAATAGCGTCGCGGAGCCGATCATGAAATGCGCCAATTGCGCGGCGGATGCAGCGCAGATTCCTAGCAGCTTTGCTGGCTCTTGGGACTGCCCCGCCTGTGGGCATCATCATGCGGGGACCGAATCGGCGGCAACGGCCGCCTACTGGGTCGAAGATCAGCAGTGGTTTGCTGAAGGTCGACGCTTCGAGAAGATTGATGTTCTGGGGGAAGGTTCCTTTGGAACGGTCTACCGCGTCTACGACCGCCAGTTGGAAAAAACGGTCGCCATGAAGATCCCTCGGACGGAAGAGGGAGAGACGATTCAGCTGGACTCCCCAGCCAATCGTCGTTTTCTCCAGGAAGCCCGCGTCGCAGCAAAAATGCGGCATCCGCAGATCGTCCCTGTCCACGACATCTTCGAGGAGGATGGGCGGCTTTGCATCATCACCGATTGGATCGACGGCCCGCATCTGGCCGCCTGGGTTTTTGCGGTGGAGCCAACGATTGAGCAGACGGTGGAGATGTGCATTCGCGTCTGCGAGCCGGTGACGGCGGCCCATCGAAACGGAGTTTTGCATCGCGACATCAAGCCGAACAACATCCTGGTCGATTCCAACAACTTGCCCCACATGATCGACTTTGGACTGAGTACTTCGATGGGGGCTTTGCAGACAGGATCTTCCGGCACCAGCCGCGTCGGCACTCCTGCCTTCATGTCCCCCGAGCAGGCCGAAGGGGATATCTCCAAGGTCGGTGAAGCCAGCGATCAGTACTCGCTTGGCGTGCTGCTTTACTGGATGCTGACCCGTCAGATTCCTTTCTCCGGGAAGACTCCTGAGATCTTCAAGAAGATCATCGAGCACAAGTTCATCGCGCCCAGGGAACATCGCCCCGAGATCGACCAGCGGCTCAATGCAATCTGCCTCAAAGCGCTCTCCAAGGATCCGAAGGACCGGTACGCCAGTGTTCGCGAGTTCCAGGAAGATCTTCGGCGCTATCAGAGGGATGAGCGATTGGTGGCCGATCCAACGATCGACCGGCGCGTGGCGCAGGGAATGTTTCGGCGGAATTTTCTCCGTGGCACCGCCGTCACGGGAACGGTGCTGGCGACCGGTCTTGGGACGATGCTGCTATGGAAACCAGACCGACGGCGGCGCGTACTCCTCCCCTCCCTCTACGGCCAGCGCGATCTGAAGTGGACGCTCATCGAACCGGATGCCCTGGCCGCTGCGACACCTATCTCCATTCGGGGTGCCAAGCCGATCGAAGGACGAACGGATGCCGAGATGCTTCTGGATCCGGGGCTGTATCGGATCGATTTCCAGGACGGCAAATATATCCGCTCGATCTTTCGTCAGGTTCCCACTCCTGAGGAACTCCCCATCTTAAGTGCGATGGGGATTGCCCAGAATCATGCATCTTGGGAAGTGCTGCCCGACGGACGGATCAAGTTGCCGCCGATCACTACTCCCACATCATTAGCCGACGTTCCGATGATCGAGCATCCCGGCGGCAGTTGGAATCCGAAGATGTTACCGGGTGAAGTATGGGGAACTCAGGGAAGGGTGACGGCCCCTTTTCTAATCGATGCGAAGGAAGTGACCTATCGCCAGTTTCAGCAGGTGTTTCCTCAGTGGGAAGGGCTTGCAGGCTTGCCTGAGGATCAACTCGACTCGGCGGTTGTCGATATCAGCTTCAACGAACTTTTGGCATTTGCGGAAGCGGTCGGCAAACGACCGATGACAGCCGATCAGTTCATCCTCGCGCTGCAGGGAAACTCCGTGCGACCGGCACCCTGGTCTAACCAATCCGCCGCGGCACAGGTGGAAGCGATCCGCCAAGCAGCACCCCAGGAGTCGTGGGATCAAACGGAGAGCGGCATTCAGGGGCTCTACGGCAAGCCTTTCGAATGGGTGGACGAACGACCGGAATACTCTGGCGAAGCCACCACGAAGCTGCCTGGCGCGCTGACTTCCAGCGTCGGACAGATGCTGCGAGGCGCCGTCGGCCGATCCTGGTGGCAACCAGAGGAACAGGCGGCCCCCAGCGACCAGCCTCCCATCATGGAGATCGTTGCGTTTCCGACTGATCACTTCGAAAAACAACTCGGGTTTCGCCTGACACTTGAATTCGCCCCACGGCAGTAACACACCTTTCGCTCGAAACGGTAAGCTCACGGAAGATTTTCAAAACATCACTCTCTTTTAGAACCTATCCGAAACCAAAACCCTAACATCGGCCGTAAGCAAGCGAAGGTTCTCGGATAGGCAGTTGGTTTCTATTCTTCATAGGAGTCTCTTCCATCATGGTAAAAAAGGTTTCTGCTTCTGCATCCCCTAAAACCACCGCCACCAAAAAGGCTGTCAAAAAGGTCGCCGTAAAAAAGGCGCCGGCCAAGCGGTCGGCTAGCGCCAAAAAGCAGCGGGCTAAGGTGGCATCGACCGCAAAAAAGGTGGTCCGAGGCAAGAACGCCAAGCCGAAGAAACTCGCCTGGCGCATCGTACCGACTCGCAAACCACTCACCACCCAGTTTGCTGTGGAGCTGCTTTTCATAAAGAACAACGTCTATTACTACCAGATCACCAATTGCGAAACCCAGCAACAGAGTCTGATGGTTTCCAAGAAGCGGCTACCCAATCAGGTTTGCCCAATGGTCAATCCCGATGGAAACCAGCTCTCCAATATCGATCCGGTCAGCCCTATCCGCGGCGTGCTACCTGCTGATTACAACTTCATTCTCGAACTGACCTGATTCGACTTTTCACCTGTTCCATAGCTTCCTTAGCGATGCGGCATCGTCGCCGCATCGCATCTTGTAGCTGTCTCTTTGGATAGATGAGGTTCCGACATGGCAAAGAAGAAAGCATCGACTTCCGCCCCCGCTAAAACCGCTGTGAAGAAGGGTGCTGTGAAGAAGGGTGCTGTGAAGAAGGGTGCTGTGAAGAAGGGTGCTGTGAAGAAGGGTGCTGTGAAGAAGGGTGCTGTGAAGAAGGGTGCTGTGAAGAAGGGTGCTGTGAAGAAGGGTGCTGTGA
>JBIINB010000246.1:0-3882 GCA_044337705.1 Pirellulaceae bacterium
AAAAGGTGGTGGCGCCGGGCCCAGGATCCGGCATTCGGGAGCGATCGAATCCTGCAGCGACTTCAGCTTCCTGGCTACCGTCTTGGAGAACGCATCCGTTGCCTCCAGATCAGGCCCTCGAACGATGATTCGGGCCATGCTCCCGAATGGCGGATAGCCAAACCGCTCCCGATGCTCCAGCTCCTGCTGTGCAAAAGTCTGAAAATCATGCTTCGATGCTGCCATGATCGCGGGATGATCGGGGGAATAGGTCTGCACCACCACCGTCCCCGGCTTTTCGCCCCGTCCCGTCCTTCCCGCCACCTGTGTCACCAACTGAAAGGTCCGTTCGGCAGCCCGGAAATCTGGAAAGTGCAAAGCGGAATCGGCATGGATCACCCCGACTAAAAGCACGTTGGGGAAGTCCAGCCCCTTAGCGATCATCTGCGTTCCCAGGAGCAGATCGATGTTGCCCTCGCGAAACTCAGCCAACGTCCGTTCGTGACTGCCGGGCCTTCGCATCGTGTCGGAATCCATCCTCGCGATGGTCGCCTGGGGGTATTTTTCGCGCACTTCAATCTCCAGCCGCTGCGTTCCGGTTCCCCAGTACCGAATCCCGGCATGCTTGCACTGCGGGCACTGATTGGGGGTGGCGATGGTGTACTCGCAGTAATGGCAGACTGCCTTTCCGCCGTCCTGATGATGCGTCAGCGGCAGATCGCATTCGGGGCAGGGGACCACATAACCGCAATGCGGACACTGGATACTGGTGGCAAAGCCGCGCCGATTCAGCAGCAGGATCACCTGACCCTTCTGCTGCAGCGTCTGTTCAATCTCCCGATGCAGCGGCCCGCTGATCGATCCCTGCCCCTGCCGATCGCGAGGGTCGCGCAGGTCGACCACATCGACATGCGGCAACGGACGGTTGTGGATCCGCCTGGGTAGACTAACCAGCTTGTATGCGCCGCTGCGCACCCTCTGCCAGCTTTCCAGCGACGGCGTGGCCGATCCCAGCACCAGGGGAATCCTCAAGAGATGCGCCCGATGCAGAGCGACATCCCTCGCATGGTACCTGGGCACCGTCTCCTGCTTGAACGACGATTCATGCTCCTCATCGACCACGATCAGCCCCAAATGAGGCACTGGAGCAAACAGGGCGCTGCGGGGGCCGATGACAACATCGGCCTGACCGCTGGCGATCCGCCGCCACTGCTGATGCCGCTCCACATCGCTCATGTGGCTGTGCAGCACCGCCACGGTATCGAAGCGGGACTGAAAGCGATGGCGAGTCTGTGGGGTCAAGCTGATTTCGGGGACCAGCACGATCGCCTGACGGCGCATCGCAATCGTCTTCTGAATCGCCTGCATGTAGACTTCCGTCTTCCCGCTGCCGGTGACGCCATGCAGCAGAATCGTCTGCGACTGGCGGCTTTCCATCGCCTCCTCGATCGCCCGCAGCGCCAGCCGCTGGTCGGCGCTGAGCGCCTGAGGCGCGGTGCGCGGATGGCTGACTGGCCGCGCGCCACCAGCTCCTCCAGTCTCCATCCGCCGCTCGCCACGCACCTCCACCAGCCCCCGACCACGCAGCGCCTGAAGCGGTGCGATGGAACAGGATGCCCGCTGCAGAAGATCATCCTGCAGCAACCCCTCGGGATGCTCTTTGAGAATCTCCACCAACCCTCGCTGCTTGGCGGTGAGTTTCGCCGCAGGTTGAAGGGATTCTTCGCCTGCCTGGCTGGCAGGATATGACTCCGCAGATCGCTTGTCGGCCTTTGGAGATCTGCTTTCGGCCAATCCCTTGTCTACAGCCGGCGCATTGCCTGCAGCCAGTGCTCGTCCAGAATCGGTCAGTCGCCAGACCGATTTCTCGCGCGTTCCAGCCGCCGCGCGCACGCCGGCAGGAACGACCGCTTCGAATACCTGCCCCAGCGGCACCAGGTAATAGACCGACATCCATTCGATCAGCTTCAGCAATGGGCCGTCGCACAGAGGCTGGTCATCGACCAGCTTGGTCACTTCCTTCAGCGAAGCGGGAGCGACCTTGGCCACTTCGATCGCCATGCAGTAGCCAAGCACTGGGCGATTCGATTTGCCCAGCGGCACCACCACGCGCATCCCCGGCTGCAGCGATCCGGCAAATCGGTCGGGGATGCGATAGGAAAACGGCCCCCAAGGCGCTTCCGACAAAACGATCGTCGCCGAAGGCACCTCGCTCCCCGCATCCTGCTCCCAGGGGGGTAGCTGGTCCTCAAATAGATCCCTCTGTCGGCTGCTCATCCAACCACTCGCTTCTTTCCTTCCAGCCTCCTGGTCCTCTTTCGATCGCCAACCACCATTTCCCTGTGGAAGATCTTCGGGCACCAATTGCCAAAGGGAGGCGTATGGGCCAGAATCCGGCTGATCGATCGGCTCTAATACCGTACCACGAAACCAGTCGGCTCAGAATGGACGCCAGACCGCTCCCGCAACGATCCATCCAGGCATCGTAGGGAGACAACAGGGAGGAGACCAGGGGAACGCGGACCAGGGCCGATGGAACACCACCGATCCGTTCCTTGACGCCTCAATCCCCCCAAGTCATTCGCTGGAAACCCGGTGCAACGCCCCCGGCAGCAATCGATCATAAGATAGGAACAGGGAGTCGCAGAGCGATGCGCGTCGCAATCTTTGGAGGCTCGTTCGATCCGGTGCATCTGGGGCATCTGTGGATTGCCGAAGGGTTGCGCGAACATGCGCAGCTGGATGAAGTACGGTTCCTACCAGCCGCTATCTCACCCTTGAAGCAACAGCAGCAAGCCGCCGACGCATCCCACCGCGTGGCGATGCTCCGTCTGGCGATCGCCGGCCATCCTCACTTTGCGATCGATGAACGGGAATTGAAACGAGGCGGTGTCAGCTATACGGTCGATACGGTGCGGGAGCTGGTCGGCGAACAACCTGAGGACCAGTTCTATTTGATCCTCGGAGCCGATTCCGTCGCCGATCTCCCTCGGTGGCGCACTCCAGAACAGATCTTCCAAATGGTGACGCCTCTGGTGGTGGGACGCGGTGGCCAAGCCCCGATCGACTGGCAACTGCTTTCCGGTTACCTCCCGCCACAACGATTGGAGGAGGCCAAACGGCTGGCGATCGAATCGCCGCTGATCGCCGTCAGCTCGCGCGATATCCGCCACCGGGTCGCTTCAAGACAAAGCATCCGCTACCGTGTGCCGCGTCCCGTCGAAGCCTATATCGAAGCCCAGCAGCTGTATCGCGACAACGCCGCTCCAACAGGAGCCACCACGTGATCGAACCCCTGCCGTCGGGGCAGGCGACGCGGCGCTGGAGCGACCTTCTGCAGGAGGTGATCGATCAGATCGATTCGCCGTCGGTTCACCCTTCCATCGAAACCGAAGGGCACGAAGGGAACGGTCCGCAGGACCAGCAGCGGAAATCGGCGCAAGGCGATTGGCGTGAAGCGATCGCCAGATGGTCCCAGGGACCGAACGATTCGGTCAGTCGCTGGGCGCGTCGGTGGTCCAGCCACCCTCCTGGCCAGCCAAAGATCGATCCAACTACTGCTGCCCAATCATCGACGGGCGCCCCCATAGCCTCGACACTCCCCATCGCTCAAGAGATGGCTCGATCGTGGCTTGCCGCTGGCGGACCGACGCCACTGGGCAGGATCTGGTGCCAAGTGGCCGAGGAAGGAGAACATTCGGTGCCGCTACTGAAAAGCCAGGTGGAGTGGCTGAAGCTACTCGGGGAGTTGCAGGATCGACGGGTGGAAAGGCCGTGGCGACTTTCGCTGTGGATGGTTGCAGCCATCTGGATGGTGGCGATCTTTTTGATCGAATACCACGGTGGCATTCTGCATTCGATCGCTCAGCGAGAACACTTGGAAGACCAAGTGATTCCCGCCGC
>JBIINB010000029.1:0-40811 GCA_044337705.1 Pirellulaceae bacterium
TATCCAAAACGGCTCCCGCCAGGGAATCGGTCGGCAAGAAGTTCGATCCGGCGAAGATCAAATCGACCAAGCCACCAGAGAAACTGTCAGACGTTCTACCATGGCTAGCCAAAGCCAAGCCGCCGGAGGAAGGGATGGGAAGGAGTGGCGGTCCCTCGCGCGAAGCGGGCTCTCGAGAACAGCGTCGACAGAGGAACGGGAAGCGGAAGACGTGAGCCACAGAAAGGGCTGGCGATCGCCGATTTGGAAGTCTGGGTTGTTTGTGGAAAGTTTTTCGTCACGGCGATCTTTGCCGGGCGGAATGGTCGGAGAGGTATCATTTTTTTCGGCCAGAGCGATTTCGAAGCGCGAAGCGATCCGAAATACTGTTTGTGAGGTGCCGATTGATCGGCCCTGGTCGCATGGCGAAGCATGATCTTACGATGCGACAATCGCCGTTTGGATCACGGATTGCCCACAGATTCCTTAGATGTTGGGTCCTCGATGATCGCGTTGGCTATACCACCGCTAGCAAAGAAGCCAGCCACTTTTCCGCAGTTGCGGATCCGGCAGCGATTGGGGAAATACCGGATTGAACGACGGTTGGCACAGGGTGGTTTTGCCCATGTTTATCAGGCATTCGACACGATAGAGGGGGTGCACGTCGCCCTGAAGATGCCTCACCATTCGATCGTGACTCCGGCGATGCTTCAGACCTTCCAGCGCGAAGCGCGGTTGGTCGCCAGATTGGACCATCCAAACATTCTTTCGGTCAAGGACGCTTCTTTTATCGATGGACGATTCGTGATCGCGACCCGTCTTGGCGAGGAATCCTTGGCATCGCGACTGCGACGTCGCATCGGAGCCCAGACTGCGTTGGAGTACGTCGAGCAGTTGTTGGATGCGGTCGCGTACGCTCACCAAAATCGGATCATTCATTGCGACATCAAGCCGGACAATGTGATCCTGATGAGCAATGGTCGGTTGCAGTTGATGGACTTTGGAATCGCGAGGATTGCATTGCGCACGATTGTCGGATCGGGGTCCGGGACGGTCGGATACATGGCCCCCGAGCAGGCGATGGGGCGTCCAAGCACCAAGTCGGATGTTTTTTCTCTCGGGCTGCTCTGTTACAAAATTTTGACGGGGCATCTTCCCGAGTGGCCTTTTGGGTGGCCGCCACCGGGCATGGCGAATCTTCGCAGGAAAGCGCATCCGGAGCTGATTGCACTTTTGCGGCGCGCGCTGGAATTGAAGCCGCAAGTTCGCTTTCAGGATGCTCAGGAAATGCGGGACGCCTTCAGAAAGATCCGCCGCAAGGCTTGGCTTCATGTAGGGTATTCGCCCCCGTCGCATGTGTCGTGACTAGCCTGCTGGAGCGATCCAGACGAAGTCAGCTTTCCGTCGAATTCTGCAGATTCCTTCTTCCATGATCTGCGGCCTGCGGTAAGCCCAGGTCGACTAATGCGAGCGGTCCTGCAGTTCTGGGCTGACCGGTCGTGGAGGTTCCTGATCGACCGGTGCGGCTACGCGATGCCAAAGATGGTAGCGATCGAGGAAGGCGATGATCACGTCGGCGAGGTCTTCTGCCGTCTTGTTTTGTGCCTGGTGGTTGGAGCGATAGTCGGCGCCGAATTCCAGCTGAATTGCCTCCAGGCCGAAAGGGGTGTGGCTGCCGTAGGTACGGACGATGTAGCCACCAGTGAATCCAGCTTGTTCTTTTCCATCCAACGGGACGGGGAAGATCGCCCAACCTCGCTGTTGAAGCATGCCGAAGAGGCTTTGAGAGCCTGCGTGAGCTTCGATACCGAAGGCATCGATCAACCGTTGGACGGTGCGCCCATTTTGGGTTCCGCGATAGACGAGATCGCGACGGGTTCCCTGGCCGTGGATATCGATCAAGAGGCCACCCGGGAACCGCCGTCGAATCTGCTGGGCATAAGTCGCCAAAGCGTCATGGTATCGCTTGTAGAGCGGTTCGATTCGAGTCGATTCGATGGCTATGTCGACAGGTCGGTTGAAATCGACATACTTGCGATGCACCGAGGAAATAACTTGGAACGGCTTGGCCTGAAGTCGTTCCTGGAGGCAGTTGACAACCTGCAATGCCAGTTCTTCAGTGAAGGAGTCTCTTCCGGCAAAAAAGCCGGAGGCTCCTTTGGGAAGTCCATCACCGGTGCGAGATGCGACACCGGGAACTACTTTTCTACCGCCATGCGGCGCTGAAATCAGGCAGGGAAGGTCGCCCTCTGACAGGCGCAGCATGCCAGCCATCTCCTGTTCGGTCAGGGGTATCGCCAGGGTGTCTTGAGCTGGACAAAGATCGTGGCACCCGATCCATAGGAGGCAGATGGCAAGCCAACCCCTAGCCCAACGCATGGCATCGCCTGTCAGGGACGGGGAGTACCATCTGTTCTCGTTTTGGAACATCTCAGAATTCTCCATGCGATTGGATAACAGTTGGTCGATCGCCCTAGAGGCTGGAAGCTCCTAGGGGCGAAAGCTGGTACGATGATCGTTGCGCCGCGATGGTGGTAGCTCGTCAGGACGCGCCACGACAACCCATGGTCACATGCCCCTAGATGATAGTCGATCCATGCTTGAAGAATCACTGCGTCCCAAACGACTCATGGTGGTAGCCGTGGAGGGTCTGCGCCCCGCCATGCTGAGTTGTTTCGGGGGTGGTTGGTCCCCGACTCCCAATCTCGATTGGATGGCGGCCCATGGGGTCGTGTTTGATCGGATGGTGCATGAGAGCCTGGGAGCGGAGACGGCATACGAGGGGCTTTGGAACGGGCGTCATGTTGCGGAGGGGGACAGGCGCGACCAGGCGTCGGTTTTGTGGCAGATGCTGCAGGACCAGGACGTCCCTTGGTTGCTGGCGACCGACCGCGTGGCGTGGCCAGTGTTTGGAGAGCTGGATCGTTCAGGCGATCTTTTGGCGTTGCCGTCTCCAAGAGACTTGGGGGACGCACCGGAGCGTACTTGGTGGGATGAGGCGCTGGAAGAGAGCCTTGGAGTATGGCTGGAAGATCGTGGCGCAGAAGGAGTCCTCTGGCTGCACGCTTCCGGTTGGGCTTCGACCTGGGATGCGCCACTTTCCTGGCGAGACGATTTGAGCGACGAAGAGGATGACCAGCCGGCGCCAGTGGGAAGGGAGCCCCCAGAGGGTTCGGGTGCCATGGCGGCCGATCCCGATCAAGTCTTTGGCTGGGTACGAGCCGCCGCGGCGCAGGCTCGAGCTTTCGATGAGGCATGGCGCATGGTGCTGTTGCTCTTGGAGCAGCATCCGCTGCTGTCCGATTGTGGCGTGGTGCTGCTGGGGCTGGATGGGTATCCGCTGGGGGAGCATGGGGTGATCGGCTACAGGGATTGTCCTCCCTTTGCCGAAAGATATTCTGTTCCCCTGGTGTTTTATCCACCGAGAGGTCTGCCGCTGGGGCGCCGCAGTCCGGCCTGGACCCAGTGCACCGACCTGTACCGTCAGACGTTGCTTTGGATGCTACCCGAGAGATCCAGGGAGCTGGCATATCCAGCTGATTCCCTTCCCCTGGACATTGGGCCAAGCCCTATGACTCAGCCAAGGCGTTCTTCGGTGCTCATCCACTCAGAGCAGGGCAGTGCTCTGCAAGCTCACCCGTGGTCCGCGGTATGGACCAGGAGGTCAGGTGCTACCACATCGAATGATGTTGAAACGGGGATGCTGTTCGTGACACCCGAAGACAGTTGGCAGTGCAATGAAGTGCATTCGCGTGCCCCGGGGGTGCTGGATGCGATGACCGATCTGAGAGATTCGCTGGATCGATGGTATGCGGCGGGATGTCGTGGCGAGAGGCCGAGGTTGGTCCTTCCATGAGCCGATAAGAATTCAGGAGTTTGCCATGATCGAGTTGCCCAAGTGGCGAGTGGGACGTTCCATTGAAGGGATGTCAGCCATTTTGTTGCCGATCGATGTCAGCGGAGGGATCGACTGGGATGCCTGGACCATGCACTTGCAGCGTACCTGGGATTGCGGCCTGACTCCAGCCGTCAATATGGATACCGGTTACGTTCAGTTGCTGCATCCCTCCCAACGGGCGGACGTGCTGCGACGTGCTGGGGAACTGGCCGAGGGAAGGTCCTTTGTCGCGGGCGTGTTCATCGATGACCAAGCGGGTGATCCATTGAATCTGAGTCTTGTTGCTCAGGGCATGGCTGCGGTTCGGGATACTGGTGGGTTGCCGATCCTATTCCCAAGTCACGGTTGGGGAGGGTTGACGGAATCGCAGTGGCTTCAGTGCCATCGAAAGCTGGGGGAAGATGAAGGGCGATTTCTGGCGTTTGAACTTGGGAAGATGTTTGTTCCCTATGGACGCGTGTTGTCGCTGGGAGGTTTTGAGGAGTTGCTGGAGAATTCGCAATGTGTTGGCGCGAAGCATTCGTCACTGGATCGATCCAGTGAGTGGCAGAGGCTTGCCAGTCGCGATCGAATGCGGCCAGAGTTTCGGCTTTTGACCGGCAATGACTTGGCGATCGATATGGTTTTCTATGGAAGTGATTACCTGCTGGGGCTGAGCACGATGGCTCCTGACCTGTTTGCTCGCCGCGACCGCTGGTGGCAGCAGCAGGATGGGAGGGCTATCGCACTGAACGACTGGCTGCAGTACCTGGGGGCATTCACCTTCCGTCCTCCTGTTCCCGCCTACCGTCATTCGGCAGCGATGTTTCTTCATTTAAGAGGTTGGGCTGCGACCTGCGAGCCCCATCCGAGAGCTCCCAGGCGTCCCGAGTCCGATCGCGAAGTACTCGAGAAGATCTGGACGTCCCTTCGGGCTTTTCTCGACGATCCCACTGAGGACAAGGGACGGACTGACGGTCTTTGATCGCCGGGAAAATCGATGGTTGTGGGGGGCTTTGCGGCGGAGTTGGGTCGACGGTATTCACAGTCGTCGATATGCTCTAGAACAAGTGGTCAAAGAGAGCCCCCCCTGGAATCGCGGTCGATTTTGGAGTGTTGGGGCCTGGAGAGGCGAGCTGCTTGCCAAAAGGGGAAGTCGATGCGCAGACGGATCATTGCTGGGAACTGGAAGATGAACTTGCGTCGCAATAGCTGCCTGGCGCTGACGCATGGCATCCTGGATCGATGTGAGTCGAGCGATGGAGTGGAAATCGTCCTGTGCCCTCCCAGTGTTTATCTGCACGATGTGGGAGCTGCGATCCGGGGTCACTCCCTGACGCTGGCGGCTCAGAATATGTCCGAGCATCAGGATGGCGCGTACACCGGAGAGATCAGCGCCGGCATGCTGGTCGATCTGGGATGCAAGATGGTGGTTCTCGGGCACAGCGAGCGGCGGCATGGGATGGGGGAGACGAGCGCTCAGGTTCATCAAAAAGCGCTGCAGGCCCATCAACACCAAGTGACCCCGATTGTCTGTGTCGGTGAAACCCTCGAAGAGCGCGATGGAGGGAGGACAGGCGAGGTGATCGAGACACAGTGTCGCGAGAGCCTGGGCGGCTTGAGCGCCGCACAGATGACCGGCACGGTGATCGCCTATGAACCGGTCTGGGCGATCGGGACTGGGAGAACAGCAACACCCCAGCAGGCTGAAGAGGTGCATGGGTCGATTCGCCGATGGCTGGCCGACACGTTTGGCAAAGAAGTCGCGCAGTCGGTGGTGATCCAGTACGGTGGCAGTGTCAAGGCGGAGAACGCTAGATCGCTGTTGGAGCAGCCGAATGTGGACGGAGCCCTTGTAGGTGGCGCCAGTCTGCAGGTCGAGTCGTTTGTGGGGATCATTCAGGCGGCCATGGACCTGTCCAAAGGGTCGGCCAGAAGCTGATGGCGGTACAGCGACCGCTGTGCTGAGAGAGAACGATGACTAGACAAACGGCCCCCTCCGATAGCTCGATCGATCTGACAATGTCGATCGGCAAGCTGCAATTGGCCAATCCCATTCTGGTTGCGTCGGGGACCTTTGGGTACGCCCGGGAGATGGAGCCCTGGGTCGATTTAAAGCGGTTGGGAGCGATCCTCCCCAAGACGATCACTCGCGATCCCCGCCCTGGGAACAAACCATGGCGGACGGTCGAGACAGCCTCGGGGTTGCTCAATTCGATCGGCCTGGACAACGACGGTATCGATTATTTTCTGGTCAATCACTGGCCCTACCTTCGGCGATTGGGGGTGCCGGTGATCGTCAGCGTGGCCGGAAAAAGTCGAGAGGACTTTGTCGCTCTGGCAAGGCAACTGGAAGAGGCGGGTGACATGCCTGCTGTGGAGCTGAATGTCAGCTGCCCGAATGTTGCCAACGGGATCGACTTTGGTACCGATCCGCAGAGCTGTTATGAGGTGGTATCTTCCGTGCGGCGCGTTGCAAGCTACCCTCTTTTGGTGAAACTGACGCCCAATGTCACGCAGATCGCCGAGATCGCGAAGGCAGCGGAAGATGGGGGCGCGGATGCGGTCTGTTGCATCAACACCGTGCTGGGGATGGCGGTCGACTGGCGCAAGCGATCTCCAATTCTTGGCAACCGCATGGGAGGCCTGAGCGGCCCGGCTATCAAGCCGATTGCGCTGCGCTGCGTCTACCAGGTGGCCAGTCGCGTCACCATCCCTGTAGTGGGGATAGGCGGCATTGCGACGCTCGATGACTGCATGGAGTTCTTTGTGGCGGGGGCTTCCGCCGTACAGCTCGGCACCGTCAATTACTACGACCCCCAGGCAGCCTTGCGCTGCGTGGAGGGGTTGCCCGAAGCGGTGGCCAGCTTAGGCTTTCGGTCGCTTCGGGAGGTGGTTGGTTCGTTGAAACAGTAAAGCGGCCATCGGTGGCTGATGGCCAGACACTGCCAAAGTCGGCCGGCGTGGATCGATTCAAGGGATGAGGTGACGCATGCGGGTTCTTTCGGGGATTCAGCCGACCGGGCGGTTCCATTGGGGGAATTATTTCGGAGCCATTCGTCAGTACATCGACCTTCAGGAATCGCATGAAGGCTACTACTTCATCGCCGACCTTCACGCACTGACAACCGTCCGCGATGCTTCGGTATTGCAGGGATACGTCTGGGATGCAGCTTTGGACTTGCTAAGTCTTGGGCTGGATCCGGAGAAGGCCACACTTTTCGTCCAGTCGGATATCCCGGAGGTTTCGCAGCTCTGCTGGCTGCTGATGACTGGAACACCGATGGGGCTGTTGGAGCGGTGCCACGCTTACAAAGACAAGAAAGCGAAGGGCATCTCAGCCGATGCAGGGCTCTTCACCTACCCTGTCCTGATGGCCGCCGACATCCTGGCCTACGACGCTCATTGGGTTCCGGTGGGAGAAGATCAACTGCAGCACATTGAAGTCTGTCGCGACCTGGCGCGCAGCTTCAATGCTCACTACGGAGAGGTGTTTCTGCTCCCCGAGGGACGCGTTGTACCGGGGGCCGCCAAGGTCCCCGGGACCGATGGGGAGAAAATGAGCAAAAGCTATAACAACACCCTGCCGCTGTTTGAAACCCCGAAAGCGCTGCGCAAAATGATCATGAGAATCAGCACCGATTCCCGTCCGATGGAAGACCCCAAGGATCCCGAGTCCGATCATCTTTTCCAGCTGTTTCGGCTAATGGCAAGCCCATCGGAGGTCGAGTCGCTGGCGGAGCTTTATCGGCGTGGAGGATTTGGATACGGCGAGGTGAAGAAGATGCTGGCAGATGCTGCTGAAGCCTTCTTTTCCAAGGCTTGGGAACGAAGGGCCAAGTACGAATCGGATGCAGGGCAGGTGGAATCCATTCTTAAGGCCGGTGCGGAACGGGCGCGAGGTGTTGCTTCGCAGGTCCTTTCAAGGGCCGAACAGGCCTGCGGACTGGCGCGACATCGTCTGGGGCCACCGAGCCGTAAGTAGTGGAAGACACGAGGGGCTTACAGGATGGAGATTCCCAAGGGCGCTGGCGTTGTAGCGATCGGGACCGACTTGATCGCCTGTCGACGGATCGCAGCGATGCTGGAAAAGCACAGGGCCCCTTTCCTAGATCGCGTCTTCTGCCCCAGCGAACAGGAGTACTGTTTGAGATATCGGGATCCGGCGGAACATTTGGCGGGTCGTTGGGCGGCCAAAGAGGCCGTCATGAAGATCCTGGGGACCGGCTGGTCGCAGGGAGTTTCCTGGACCGATATCGAAGTGGTGCGAGATGCCGTTGGGAAACCTTCAGTGCAACTTCACGGGCAGGCCAGGTCGGTTGCTGAGCGACTGGGGATCGCCCGAGTTTTGATCAGTATTTCTCACTGTAGCGATTTCGCTGTGGCCATGGCTGCCGGGGTGGATCGCTAAACTAAAATGCCGATCGAATTGGCTGAGGGTCCGAAGGGGATGGGATACGCGGAAGGAAGGATACAGCAGGAAGAAGGTGCGGGCATGCGAAAGATGTTGTTGCTGACTGCAGGTTACTCCAACCCTAGGACCGCCAAAACCGCCGCAGGATTGCTTCGGTACTGCCCCGAAGAATGTGTCGGAGTATACGATCCTTCGCTGGTAGGCAAGCCGGTTGAGCCCTACCTGGGTAGTGGTGCCGGGTTCCATTTTGTCGATTCCCTCGATTCGGTTCCCGATGCCAACATGCTGGTCATCGGGATCGCACCTCCCGGTGGCAAGGTTCCAGCCGAATGGAAGCCGGTGCTATTGCAGGCGATCGATCGCGGTATGGATCTGCTCAGCGGGCTTCATGATTTCCTCTGTGATGATCCCGACCTGGTGCTTGCCGCAAAAGCAAAGGGAACCCGTCTGATCGACATCCGCAAGAATGACTTTCGCGATATCGCCAGAAGGCGCGATCTGCGAGCCGACTGCTACCGGCTGCATACGGTTGGGCAAGACTGCAGCCTGGGCAAAATGGTCGTCAGCCTGGAAGTGGCCAGGGGGTTGGTGCGCCGTGGGCGAGACGCTCAGTTTGTCGCTACCGGGCAGACGGGCATCATGGTATCCGGGGCGGGGCTGCCTCTGGACAGCATTGTCGCTGACTTTGTCAACGGAGCGGCCGAGCGATTGGTGCTCGATCATCAGCACCACGACATCGTCGTTGTCGAAGGGCAGGGCTCGCTGGTGCATCCATCGTATTCCGGTGTGACTTTGGGGCTGCTCCACGGATGCATGCCCCATGCCCTGATTTTCTGCTTCGAAGCAGGCCGTACGGCTGTAGGCGGCTTGGAATCGGTGACGCTGCCTCCCCTGAAGAAGATCGCCGACTTGTTCGAGGTGATGGGTTCGATTTATCAACCTTGTTCGACGATTGCCGTCGCGATGAATGGAAGCAAGGTTCCCACCGATGCAGCTCGAGACATCGCCCGGCAGGTGGAAGACGACTTTCAATTGCCTGTGGTGGATGTGCTTCGAGACGGCCCGGATCGTCTGCTCGATGCAGTCGAATCGCATTATCTTTCTGGAGATTGGCGATGCAGGTAACGACTCGCGTATTCGATTTGCCGCTGAGGCATCCATTCACGATTTCCCGGGGCACAGTCCGGGTTCAGAGAACCTGGATCGTCGAACTGGAAGAGGATGGTCTTGTCGGGCGTGGCGAAGCGACAGTTAATCCCTACTACGAAGCGACGATCGAGGGGATGGAGAAGGCCCTTGGGACGGTGATTGAGGACCTTGTGCTGGGGAGGCTGGAGCATCCTGCTGAGTGGTGGCAGCGGCTTGATGATCGGCTGAGGCACTATCGATTTGCTCAATCAGCAATCGACTGCGCCCTTTGGGATCTCTGGGGGCAGCAAGGGGGGCAGTCCACCTGGAAAGCCATGGGGATCGATTCATGCCACGGGCCGATGTCGTGTTACACCATCGGAATCGATACTCCGGAAATGATGGTGGAGAAGCTAAGGCAGATGCCGGGATGGCCAATCTACAAAGTGAAGGTCGGTACCCCCTCGGATCAGGAAGTCCTGGCATTGCTGCGCCGTGAGACCGACCGTCCCTTCCGCGTCGATGCGAACTGTGGGTGGAGTCCCGGCCAGGTGAGAGAGACGATCGATCGCTTGGTGCCACTGGGTGTTGAATTGGTGGAGCAGCCGGTGCCGCCTGAACTTGCCGACTGCCTAATCGAAATAAAGGCCGATTCGCCACTCCCGCTAATGGCCGACGAGAGTTGCGAAGAGGAGTCGGATGTGGATCGCTGTGCCGACAGATTCCATGCGATCAACATCAAACTGGTTAAGTGTGGAGGCCTGACTCCAGGTCTCCGGATGGCTCGGCGTGCCAAGGAACTTGGGTTGAGGGTGATGGTCGGTTGCATGACGGAGTCGTCGATTGGGATCTCCGCAGCCGCTCAACTCCTTGGACTGCTCGACTATGCCGATTTGGACGGTGCCGTCCTGCTGGCTGAAGATCTGGCCATAGGGGTCCGGGTTGACTTTGGCCGAGTTGTTTTTCCCGATAAAAATGGACTAGGGATAGAAATGCTCCCGATCGATCCAATTTAATTTCCGCAGCGCCACTTGTCGAAATTGAAGCTACTTCCTACAGTGGAGGGACGTTTTTGGTCCTCGGTGGGGAGAGCTGACGATGACCGAAGAAAAAGCTAGCGAAGAATTGTTGAGAATGGAAAGTGGGGTGGCGGAAGCGACTTCGCTGCGCCCAGTCGACCAGATCGTGCTGGAAATCCTGAGGCGGGAGCCAGGACTGACGGTTCCTGACCTCATGGCACGACTGGAGGTAACCGCCACGGCGGTTCGCCACCGCGTCGACCGTCTGGTCGACCTGAAGTTTCTGGAGCGACGGAAACAATCGGTTGGGCGGGGTAGACCTACGTTCCGCCATTTTCTGACTCCACTTGGCTGGCGCGAAGTAGGATCAACCTACGTCGATTTGGCCCTGGCGATGTGGTCGGAATTCATGGCGATGGATGACGTTGAAGCGAGATCGAAGTTTCTTCATCGCGTTTCGGAGCGGATGGGCAAATCGATCAGCGAGCAGATTCCGAAGGGATCGTTCAAGGCGAAGTTGGATGCACTGGTGCATCTGTTGCGGGAACGTAAGATTCCAGCATCGGTGGGGGACCAGCAAGCGCTGCCGGTTCTGGAGGTTCATGCCTGTCCCTACCCCGATCTAGCTTCCGAGGATGGTGACCGTACCCTTTGCGAGTTGGAAGCGGAGGTGTTTTCTGAGGCGCTTGGGGTGGCGATTGAACTTTCGCAGTGCCGACTGGACGGGCACGGGTGCTGCCAGTTCCGTCAAGTGTCTACCGGAGGCGACTCTCTCAGGTCGCTGGAAGGTGATAAACCGACGTAGTTTTGGCAGCGGATGATGGTAGGAAGACCGGTGAAGTGATTTCCCTGTCTCTACGATGAATGATTGGATCGGTTTCCGAGGAGAGAGGAATAAGGGTGATGAGTCATCAATTGGAGATTCGCGACCTGCACGTCGCAGTGGGCGGCCGTGAAATTTTAAAAGGGGTGAATCTGCTGATTCGTTTTGGTGAAACGCATGCACTGATGGGGCCAAACGGTTCGGGGAAAAGCACCTTGGGTTTGGCGATCATGGGGCATCCTCATTACGAAGTGACCAAGGGGTCGATCCGATTGGATGATCGCGACGTGTTGGCGATGGAAGTGGATGAACGAGCCAGGTCGGGCATCTTCATGGCCTTCCAGCGCCCGTCGGCGATTCCTGGAGTCAAGATGGCCGATTTTCTGCGGCACGCGGCGACCAACGTTCGTCGACCTGACCGCAAGGAGGGGGAAGAGCTGATTCCTATGCGCGAGTTCCGAAAGGAACTGAAGGAGAAAATGGGGCAGCTGAAAATGGACCTGGATTTCGCCAGACGCTATGTCAACGATGGATTTTCCGGCGGCGAAACGAAGCGAGCCGAAATCCTTACGATGGCGATGCTGTCGCCCAAGTTCGCCATTCTCGATGAGACCGATAGTGGTCTGGATGCGGATGCGGTACGTCTTGCCAGCGCCAGCATCGCCGAAATTGGGCGTGAGAAGATGGGGCTGTTGATCATTACCCACCACGACAAGTTGTTGGAGCACAACCCACCAGATGTGACCCACGTGATGCTTGGCGGCAGGATTGTGAAATCTGGAGGATCGGAGCTGGCCAGAGAACTTCATGACTTCGGCTATGATCGGATTCGAAAGACCTATCCGGAGGCAGCTGCGGACAATCAGGCGATGGCCGGCAAGGAAGATGCAACGATCTCGGCATCGTAGGTGATCGCCAGTAGAGGATCAACGTTAAGAACAGGTCCGAAGCTGATCCCGAAGCGGGTGATATAAAAAGACAAGGAATCGGATACGCTATTCCGCGACTCCCTTCAGGGGCAGCCCGAACGGATCAGCGGCTCAGAATAAGGAAGTGAATATGTCGACAGAAAGCCCAGTGGACGATGTTGTTGGGGAGATCAATAAATACGATTTTCGGACCGATTCGAAGGCGGTCTTCAAAGCCCGCAAGGGGCTCGATGCGGAAATTGTGGCGCAGATTTCAGAAATGAAAAACGAGCCCTCCTGGATGAGGGATTTCCGTCTGAAGTCGCTGGAGATTTTCCATTCCAAGCCGATGCCTACGTGGGGCGGTTCAATCGATATCGATTTTCAGGATATCTATTACTACCTCAAGCCGACTGACAAGCAGGGTAAGACCTGGGAAGAGGTTCCGCAGGAGATCAAGGATACGTTCGACAAGTTGGGGATTCCTGAAGCGGAGCGTAAGTTTCTTGCGGGTGTCAAGGCTCAGTTTGAGAGCGAAGTGGTGTACGGTTCGTTGAAGGAAGAACTGTCTCAGCAGGGGGTCATTTTCACCGATACCGACACGGCGGTTCGCGAGCACTCCGACCTGCTTCGCGAATATTTTGGAACGGTAATTCCGCCGACTGACAACAAATTTGCGGCTCTCAATTCGGCGGTTTGGTCTGGAGGCAGTTTCATTTACGTGCCCAAGGGTGTGAAGATCGACTTCCCACTGCAGGCCTACTTCCGGATCAACGCGGAAAACATGGGGCAGTTTGAGCGGACGTTGATTTTGGTCGACGAAGGGGCCTCGGTTCATTACGTCGAAGGTTGCACAGCGCCGATGTATTCCTCGGAGAGTCTTCACTCGGCGGTCGTCGAGGTGATTTGCAAGCGAGGCAGCCGCTGCCGTTACACGACGATTCAGAATTGGGCAAACAACATCTACAACCTGGTGACCAAGCGAGCGATGGCCTACGCAGACGCCACCATGGAGTGGGTGGACGGAAATCTGGGTAGCAAGCTGACGATGAAGTACCCAGCGGTCTACATGATGGAGCCTGGAGCGAGGGGTGAAATTCTTTCGATTGCATTTGCCAGTGCTGGGCAGCATCAGGACGCAGGTGCCAAACTGGTGCACGCGGCGCCCAATACCACGGGCCAAATCATCAGCAAATCGATCTCCAAAAATGGTGGTCGCAGCAGCTATCGCGGTTTGGTACGAGTCGAGAAAGACGCTTCAGATGCGAAGTGCAGTGTTGTTTGCGATGCCTTGATCCTCGACCCCAAAAGTCAAAGCGATACATATCCCTACATCGAGATCTTGCAGGACCGGTCCAGCGTCGGTCATGAGGCGAGCGTGTCGCGGATTGGGGAAGAGCAGTTGTTTTATCTGATGAGCCGCGGGTTGTCGGAGGCAGAGGCGAGCACGATGATCGTCAACGGGTTCATCGAGCCGTTGGTGAAGGAATTGCCGATGGAGTATGCGGTCGAGATGAACCGGCTGATTCAGTTGCAGATGGAAGGGTCGGTGGGTTGATCATGAAGCATGCCGATGCTGTTGTCGAAATGACCCGACGCGTTTCGGAAGCCTGGAGCAATGCCCCTCAGTGGCTAAGTGAACTCAAGCGCGACGCGATGCTTCGTTTCGAAGGGATGGATTGGCCTTCCCGCAGTGACGAAGACTGGATGAGAAGCGATCTGAGGGCGTTTCGATGGGAGAACTTTTTCCTGGAGGGTGCTTCGCAGGCATGCAGCCCCTCTTGGAGGCTTCTCAGCGGTGTTGCACTCGCAGGGACTCAGACACTGGTCGATGGGCAGACCGCCGAAGAGGTGCTGGACCCATCCTGGTCTTCCAAAGGGGTTCGTTTTGGAAGCCTACGGCGCGTTCTGGGGGACGACGCAGAAAGATGGCGACCCTATCTTCATTCCCTGATCGATGGCCATTCGGACCGCTTCGCCGCCTTCCATGCGGCGTCTTGGACGGATGGAACTGCGTTGTTGGTACCTCGGGGTCTGGCGATTGAACCGGTTTTTCATATCGGAAGTCTTCTTCGTTCCGGTCGTCGCGACGACAGCCACACGCTGATCGTATTGGAACCTGGCGCGGAGGCGACGGTTCTGATGGAATCAAACGGGGACGATGGCGCTTCGGAATCGTTGCACTGCGGTGGCGTAGAACTGATTTTGGGGGCGGGTTCGGTGCTGCGTTTTGTCCAACTGCAGGACTGGAGTGCTGCCACGTGGCATTTCGCGCACCAGCGGGCCAAACTACATCGCGATGCATCATTGCAATGGACCACAGCCGGCTTGGGTAGTCGTTTCTCGCAGGTGGCGCAGCAGGTGCTTCTGGCGGAACCAGGTGCCAATAGCCAGGTGAACGGAGTTCTGTTTACGCAAGGTCGCCAGCAGATGACCTTCAACACACTGCAGCAGCACGCGGCGCCCCATTGCAAAAGCGATTTTCTCTACAAGGCAGCTTTGCAGGATCGCAGCAGAACCGTTTGGCGAGGAATGATACAGGTCGATCCGGGAGCGATTAAGACGGATGGCTATCAGCGGAATGACAATCTGCTACTCAGCGATCAGTCGAGAGCCGATTCCATTCCGGGGCTCCAGATCAAAGCCGATGATGTGCGCTGCACACACGGTAGCACCTCCGGAAACGTCGATGAATCGCTGATTTTCTACGCCCAGTCTCGCGGCTTCACACGAATTGAGGCGATTCGTATGATCGTTTCGGGATTCTTCCAGCAGATTTTCGACCGCATCACGATTCCCTCGGTGCGCGAGGCACTGGGTGCAGCCATCGCGATGCGGGTCCGCAACTACGAATGACCGAAAGGGCTCTGATGCAGGGAAGTTGGATCAAAGCGGTGATGGCTGATCAACTACCAACGATGGGGAAGGTAACCCTGGAATTGGATGGTCGTTTCGTAGTGCTTGTCCGAGGAGCCGACGGGGTGGTCCATTGCGTTGATGACGTTTGCACACACGATGGTGGTCCCTTGGGGGATGGGCAGTTCGACGGTGTTTGCTTGGTTTGCCCCCGACACGGAGCGAGATTTGACGTTCGGGATGGTCACCCTACAATGCCGGCGACCGAGTCGATCCCTTGCCACAGGGTGCAGGAGCAGAATGGCTGGTTGATGGTCCAACTTGCTGACGCGTGATTTGAATGGATTGTGGTAGCCAAAGTCAGTGAGCGAGCGATCGGTTGGATCAGCCCAGCTAGCCGCCTGCGTCTTGGGTATTGCGATTCCTGGTATCAGGGTAGTTCAGGGATCCGTTGAGGGGACAGGAGCGGAGAATTCATGGCAGTGCTGGAAGAGGCGGTTCGCGAGCAACTGAAGCAAGTGATCGATCCGGAATTGTTCGTCAACATCGTCGACCTCGGATTGATCTATGAAGTTCACATCATCGACGGACCAGAGGGCGCCGATGTGGCTATCGAGATGACAATGACCAGCCCCATGTGTCCAGCAGGGCCGCAATTGGTTGCCAACAGTCGCCAGGTGGTGGAGAGCATGGAGGGAGTCAAGTCGGTGGAGATTAAAGTAGTTATGGATCCGCCTTGGTCGCCCGATCGGATGACCGATGATGCTCGCGACCAACTCGGGATTTTCTAGCCATGGATTCCGAAGAAGAAATCTATCAGGAACATGTTCTGGATCATTATGAAGATCCCTATCATTGCGGTTCCTGCCCAGGCAAGACGCATCAGGCCGAGGGGAAAAATCCGCTTTGCGGTGATCGGGTGACGATCCAGCTGAAGATTGGTGCCGATCAGAAGATCGAGGATGCGTGGTTCGAAGGCTCGGGGTGCTGCATCAGCCAGGCAAGCGCTTCGATGCTGGTCGAGGCGATGGAGGGAAAGAGCGTGGTGGATGTCATGAAGATGTCGGCCGAAGAAATGCTGCAACTGTTTGGCCCTCGCCTGACTCCCAATAGACAAAAGTGCTGCCTGCTTCCTTGGCGTGTCGCTCAGATCGCGGTGCATCAGCCCGTGGCTTCGATGAAGGAAAAAGGCGAGGGATGAAGACCCAGATTCCGCCGGTGTGGGATGCAGAGCGGGCCAGGGCTTGCTTCCCGGTTCTGCAGCGTTTGCATCCCAATGGTTCGCCTTTGTCCTACCTCGACAATGCGGCGACAACTCATAAGCCGCAAGTTGTTCTGGAAGCGATGGACCAGTGCTACAGGGCATACTACGCCAACGTCCATCGCGGGATCCACTTCTTGAGCGAAGAGTCGTCGGCTGCCTACGAAGATGCAAGGGTCGAGGTAGCGAAGTTTCTTCACGCCCACCGTGCCGAAGAGGTCGTTTTTACCTCCGGCTGCACCGGGGCGATCAACCTTGTGGCTCACAGTTGGGGGAATTCGCATGTCGGCCCCGGCGATACGCTGGTGGTCACCGAAATGGAACACCACGCTAATTTGGTTCCCTGGTTCCAGTTGGCGCTGCGCAATGGAGCCAAGACGGTCATGGTGCCAGTGCTGGAGGACGGGCAGCTGGATCTGGAACGGCTGGATGCGATCCTCGCAACGCGTCCGAAACTGCTGGCGATCAGCGCCCTGAGCAATGTCCTTGGAGTTGCCAATCCGATTTCGGAGTTGGTGATGAAGGCGAGGCAGTTTGGGGTGACCGTCTTGGTGGATGCTGCACAAGCCGTGGCTCATCACCCGATCGATGTGCGCCAGTGGGATGCCGATTTTGTCGTTTTTTCCGCACACAAAATGATGGGGCCGACTGGGATCGGCGTTCTCTGGGGCCGCCATCAATTGCTGCAGCAGATGCAGCCGTTCCTTGGCGGCGGCGGCATGATCGATGAAGTCTTTCGTGATGGCTTCACTGCGGGGGAAGTGCCGACGCGATTTGAGGCGGGGACTCCACCGATCGTGGAAGCCATAGGTCTTGCTGCAGCCTGTCGGGAGATGAATCGCTGGTTTGCCGAGGGAGTGGAACAGCATGTACGGCAGTTGGTCGACAATGCATGGCAACAGTTGGCTCAGTTGGATGGTGTTTCGATACTCGGGCCGGAAGCCGGTTCGAGACATTCGCTGGTTAGCTTCACCGTCCATGGGGTCCATGCACATGATGTGGCGCAAATGCTCGATCGCGTAGGGGTAGCGGTTCGAGCCGGTCATCATTGCGCGATGCCACTTCATGAGCGGTACCACATTGCTGCATCCTGCCGGGCTTCTTTCTTCGGCTACAACCGGCCGGAGGAAGTGGACCGGCTGGTCGAGGGGTTGCGGGAGGCGATGATCCGATTTCGGGATGGCAAACGATCGGCCCGCCAGCGAACCGAGAAAAAGCCATTCGATGAAGGGCGGGCCTCATAGGTCCGACCATTGAAGAAAATCGGGAAGCCGTTTGACGGTACCACTGCGGTCAATACAGCCAATCTCGCTCATGCCGCGAACAATCACCAAATCCGCTCGCGAGATCTCATAGCGATGGATGATTCTTGCCCCTTTCGACTTCTCGACGCACGTCCAGATCTCCAGTAGATCGTCGAATTCCGCAGGAATCAGGTATTCGACTTCCATTTTCTTGATCACGAGCATCAGACCTGACGTTTCGAAATCCTTGTAAGATCTCGCGTTGGCGCGCATCAACTCGACGCGTCCATTTTCGAAGTAATGAAGATAGTGGGCGTGATGCACCCTCCCCTGAGCGTCGCATTCGTGGTAGCGGACTCGATGCGATAATCGATGGTCACGGATTCTTGGATGACTCATGCACTCTCTCTCCCGTCGACACCCTAACCGCCTGTTTTTATCGGTCATCGCGACTATTTTCATTCTCGCCAAGCTCAGAACATCGCTCTAAGCGGCATGCAAACCCTCCGAATTCACCACGTTTTTTGATCGCTTCCTTAACGATCACGAAGGCCATGGAATCCTCCGACGGGCCACTAGCGGCGATCTCCACCTCCCAGGATAACGATTTCCGTCCAGTAGGAGGGTATCGCCCCTGCGGCGGGGGGAACCTGGGTGGCATGGTGTATCGACTGAAAGGCAGGGGGGCTGTCTCGATTGACCAAAGCGCTGGGCCTTCTCTAAGATGAGAACGAGGGGCGACCCAAGAAAAATTGTGTTCGAGTGCCGTTGGATGAGAGACCGACAGGAATTCTGGATCGAAAGCTAGGCTTCAGATGAGTGACGGCGACGGGGGAGTCACCCCAAATCTGACGTTGCGTGGAAGAGAGTACCCCACGATTCGGCAATTCACCATTTTTTTGGAAAATCGAGTCGGTCAACTTCTGGAAGTCGTTCGTAGGTTTGAAAATACAGGAATCCGAATCGTCGCTTTTTCCATCAGCGATGCTGCCGAGTGCGCCTTCGTCCGGTTTCTGGTGAGCGACCCAGAGCGTGGCAGGGAGATTTTGGAACGAGCTGGTTTGGCGATTATCGAAAGCGACTTGGTGGGAGTTGAATTGCCGAAGGGGCATCAACCACTGATCCAGATCTGTGCCGCACTGCTGCAAGCTGAGATCAACATCATTCAAGCCTATCCATTGCTACAGCATTCCAACCAACCAGCCGCTGTCGCCATCATGGTGGACAATACTGAACGAGCTCTGGAGACGCTTGCTGCGAAGGGATTCCAGATGATATCCGAGCAAGATTTGCAGAGCCCATGAGTCGCGAGGAGAGAGACGGATTGGCCTGCGCTGACTTGCTTCCTGTCGGCTGAGCCGCGACAACAGATCTTCAAGCCGTCTTCAAGCGGTGTAGCATGAAGCTTTGCGGATAATCCCAAGTACGTTTCGGGCGAAGCACCTGTCTGTGGTGGAACGCATTGAAATCCACGACCCCACTGGGATGGTGAACCCTTTCCCGGAACGCCAGCCGGTTCTCCCGTCATGCCTGGGGTTACGGCAGTCGAGCGGAGGGGGGGGGACTTGAACCGAAGCGGTGCTGAAGAGGAATGAATTGGGTCGATGGGAAGGCTGGAAAACCTCTTCGGTCCCCATCATTTTACCCGCTCTGACAGGCCCCAGCCCTTTGGAGGGGTTTTTTTCGGGAACTTCGAGCCCCTAATCGACTCTAAAAGAGTGACGATTTTCCAGGCGATAGAAGCCGGATAAGCGGTTAATTTGGGATGAATGAGTAAAAGTTGAGGTTTGGAGCAAGCTTTCTGGATAGAGAGAGCTTCCGGTTCCGACTGAGTGTTAGGGTAAGGGAATTGATTGGATCGAGCGACCGGAGGCAGGGGGCTGAGGTTCGCTTTTTTCACTCTGTGACTTTTGGAAACGAAGAGGTCCAAGGCAATGCGCAGCAGGCAGGCCGGCAAGACAAGGAAGATCGGTACGATTGGACGTTCGATTGCTGCGGCTCGCGCGGCGCTCCAACGATCGTTGCGTGTGGAGTCTTTGGAGGGGCGTTGGCTGATGGCGGCCGATTTGGTCGGTGTCCAGGATAGCCAGGCCTCAGAGGTAGCAACGTGGTGGTCGAATGGGGATCAGCTAGGTGGCCAGGCGTTAGCTTATGTGGCGGGGGGCTCTCAGCAGGAAGATGCTTTACTCTCGGGAGCACTGCAAGGAGAGGGGGAAGCCAATCAGGATCTTGTCGGCTTTGCGAAAGCGTTGACCAGTGCCGGCGCGAAGTTCTACGGAGCCGCGTGGTGTCCGATGTGCAACTCTCAGAAGGCGTTGTTCGATGATGGGGCGAAGTTCCTGCCCTTTATCGAAGTCACAAACCCCGATCGCACGCCGAATCAGATCGCCACCGACAACAACATCACCGCCTATCCTACGTGGACGTTTGCCAATGGGACGCGCGTGACCGGATATCAGACGCTATCGCAGTTGTCGAGCCTGTCTGGAGTATCGATTCCCTCTTCGCTTAATCCAAGCTTTGCGACGATTGGAAATCAAGTGGTGCTGATCGGTTCGCCTCTCCATATCCCGGTTGACGCCTACGATCCGAACGGCGGGCCGTTGACGATCACCGTAACCACAAGCGATCCGACGCTTCTGACCGCCGAAGTACTGGCAGGGGGGCGTAGTGCTCGGATGGAGACGGAGACGTATGGCACGATGGTCTTTCGGTTGTTTGAACCCGAGGTACCACGCCCGACCGGTCGATTCATCGAATTGTCTGAGAGTGGATTTTACAACAAGACCAACGCAAGTCAGATCATTTTCCATCGTGTCATCGACAACTTCGTCATCCAAGGAGGTGATCCCACCGGTACTGGTTCCGGCGGTTCGACCCTCGGTGACTTCGATGATCAGTACGATGTCGATCTGCAGCACAACCGCACGGGGGTGATTTCGTTTGCCAAGGCGGGGGACGACACCAACGATTCGCAGTTCTTCATCACGGAAGGACCGCAAAGGAATCTCGACTTCAATCATTCAGTCTTCGGCCAGCTGATCGAAGGAGATGCGACCAGAGATGCAATTTCGAAGGTACCGGTTGGTGCCAGCGACAAACCAACGACTCCCGTGGTGATCAACAAAGTTTCCATTTTCCAGGATACCGAAAACGGCATGGTGCGACTGAAGGCAGCGGGAGGGGGGACGGGGACAAGCAGTGTGACGGTGCGAGTCGCCGACGGGGAAGGGAATTTCGTGGAAGAGACATTCTCGGTGTCGGTTCAGAACGACACCAAGAACAGTGCTCCCTTTTTGAATCCGATTACCGTACCTGCTCGGGTGCCGGGACAGCCGGTGGCGATTCAGCTGAGTAGCCAGGATGTCGAGGGAGATCCGGTCTATTACGATGCGGTGATTCCGAATGGTTCTTCGTACACGCTGACGGTAAACAACCAAAGCGGACTGGTGACCCTGACCCCCAATCCCGGATATGCGGGATCAATGTCCGTCACGGTAGGTGTCCGTGCGCTCAATGGAGCCGATACGGTCGACACGTTCGATACTCAGGTCCTGGTAATCCCTGCGGTGACCAGCGCACCGACCGGCGTGGTGCTGCTTGCCACCAGCGATACCGGATTCAGCAACAGCGACCGGATCACCAATGCGGGGACGCTGGAGTTCGATGTTTCGGGAACCGTCTCTGGTGCGGTGGTGGAATTGCGCGTGGGCAATTCGGTAGTGGGGACGGCAACCGCCACTGGTTCGACCACCCGGGTGACGACTAGCAATCTTGCAGCCCTCGGGGACGGCACCTACGAAGTGGTAGCGACCCAGAAAGTGGGTGACGTTGGCAGCCCCAGTACTCCTGGCATCAGCATTGTCTACGACAAAACGGTACCTGCGATCCTTCCCACCTCCTCCTTCCCTTCGTCCCAGACTGTGGGAGTGGGATTGAATGTCAATCTGACGCATCCAGAGGAAGGAACTGGATTCATCTATGCACTTTCCAATGCCCCGGCAGGCATGACGATCGATCCGTCCACTGGTGTTGTCCAATGGACGCCTACCGCCAATCAGCTTGGTCTGCGAACATTCGCAGTGATCATGACCGACAAAGCGGGAAATACGCGACTTCAGGATTTTCAGATCACCGTCAGAGAGGTTGCGGTTGGGAAATTCGAGCTGAGGGTAGTCAACCAGCAAGGGACGTCGGTGAGCCAGTTGGATGTGGGGCAGACCTTCAATCTCCAGATCTGGGTTCAGGATATCCGGTCTCCTGACGCACTGGGAGTTTTTTCTGCGTACCTCGACGTGGCTTACGACGCCAATCTGTTCGAGACCGTTGGTTCGACTCCGATCAGTTACGGGACGGTCTACACCAACACCAAGTCAGGTAGTGTGACGACGGCAGGGTTGATCGACGAAGTGGGCGCAGTTTCCAATTCAACCGCGAATCTCGATGGCGAAGCTCGGCTACTGGCTCAGGTGGCGATGCGTACCAAGGCCGCTGGAGAGTCGAATTTCAGTGCAAACCAGGCGGATGGTGTCGGCAGAGAGTTTTTGCTCTATGGCATCAACGAAGTCATTGATCCATCGCAGATCGAATACGGCACTCGATCCATCCTGGTCGGTGATTCTTTCTCGGTCACCAATGACACATTCAGCGTTCTTGAAGACTCACAGTTGACGACACTGGATGTTCTGGCGAACGACAGCGTCGCTGCCAGCCAAGCCGGTCAGCTTGTGGTGGCCTCGGTCTCGGCTGGATCGGCAGGGGGACAGATCTCGGTTTCCACCGATGGCAAATCGGTCAGCTACAGGCCGGCATCGAACTTCAATGGGTTGGAGACTTTCACCTATGCCGCTCGGGTGGGGACAGGGACCACAAAGACGGCGACTGTCTCGGTCACGGTGCAACCAGTCAATGATGCACCCGTCGCCAATCCCGATAGCTTCGAGGTGCTACAAAATGCAGTCGACTTTATAGCCAATGTCTTGCAAAACGATACGACCAACGGTGACGCAGGAGAGAATCTCCGAGTCCTTTCGGCGGGAACGCCCAGTGCGGGTGGGCAGGTGAGGGTAGCGGCAAGCGGACTTCATCTGCTTTACACCCCCAAGACTGGGTTCACTGGAAACGAAACCGTCTCCTACACCATCACCGATGGCAACAACCTGAATGCCACATCGACCGTCACCTTTCAGGTAAAGGCCAACGTGTCGACACCCACCGCGGTCGCCGATTCGTTCTCCATGAATGAAGACGAAACAGCCAAGGAATTGGATGTGCTGGCCAACGACATTCCCAGCCAGACTGGTGAGACGCTGACGATCATCAGCGCGACAGCCACTGAGGGATCGGTGTCGATCAACGCAAGCGGAACACGGCTTATCTATACCCCCAAGACGAATTTCCATGGGGTCGACGTAATCACCTACACCATTCGTGGTAGCCTGGGTGGTAATGCGACTGGGTCGGCGACCATTGCGATTGCGGATGTCAATGACGGTCCCATCGCTGTGCCCGATGCCTTCACCGTCTATGCTTCGCAGTCTTCCACGCTGCTGCAGGTACTTGCCAACGACATCCAGGTCGATTCCGGCGAGCTCCTTTTTGTGTCGTCTGTAACCCAGCCTGCCTCGGGCAAGGGGACAGTCGCCCTCAGCTCCGATGGAAAAGCCGTTGTCTACACGCCACCTGGAAGCGACTTTGCAGGTCAGGTGACTTTCACGTATGAGTTGAGTGATGGGACCGACCTGAAGTCTTCGGCACTGGTGACGTTGAACGTCGTCAGCTTTGTGCCGCGCTCGATCGAAGGGGTTGTTGTTTCGACGATCAATCCACAGTCGGATCCGCTGTTCTACCTGGGTGGGAAGTTGATGCTTCAGGGACTGGACAGTACGAACCAGACCGTTCAACGGGAGGGACTGGTGCGCGACGGGCTTTTTGCCTTCACCGATGTCGCCCCTGGGACCTACACCATCCAGCCAAAGGCATTGCCTTTCCTGTCGGGTGAGATGCCATCGCTGACCGTCGTATCCAACCAATCGGACGGCGATTCCAAGAACAACGAATTGCGTGTCGGTTCGATGGATCCTCGATTCCTGGATATCCGCGACTTTCTCGGAACGACCATCAACCGAGGTCTGACAGCGGCTGTCATGCCAGGGCAATCGCAAGCCTGGGTATCTGGGCGCGGAGCCTGGGGTACCTACAAGAATGTGGTAGTCAGTCTCGATGCGGCAGCCACTCAGGTGACCATCGACGCGATCAGTCCGGCGGGAGGTCAGGTTCGAGCCACGCTGCCAGCCAATAACCCGCAGGTTGAAAATCGAGCGCAGCAGGATGGATTCCAGCTGCTGAGAATGCCCGTGGATCCCTCGCAGTTGAGCTTTGCGCCGGTAACACCCGCCCCGCAACAGACCACGGCTCAAGGTGCCTCGGTGCCAAACTCCGCTGCCTCCGCATCTGGCGAGGGAGAGTCGACGGTGGGGACCGATAACTGGCTGCGGTCTTCGGGGATCAGCCAAAACGGTTCGGCCTCCTCTTTGCCCACCACATCGCAGCCGACGGACAGTTCCCGTAGCGTTCCTGCGACTTCCTCCGCTAGTAACCCAAGCTTGGTCTGGGATTACTGGCTTGGCAATTCTGCAGATCGGATGAAGAGCCATGCGGAGGAGCGAGCTAAGGCAGCAGATGCAGCGATCGAGTCGATTGGGGACGAAGATTTGATGCCGGAACTCGGTGGTTGGGGGCAATGGATTGGTTGATCGCAGGACAGCGTCATTGCACGAATCCACTGCTCTACGGATTCAATGAGCGCCACGATCTAGTTGGGAACCATGGACCGCAACACCGGGTTGCAAAGTTGCTCGAGAGGATCGTGAATGGATAAAAAAGGCGGAAAAATAAGGAAAAAAGTGCTTTTTGAGCTGTTTTCTGGTGGTTCCGTGTTGCAATTTTATCGGGAGTTCTTTTAATCGTTGCACATCCTTCGTTTGCGGTTGAACGAAGAGTCGACCACGGAATTCGAGTTGGAAAGGAACACTCGTCATGGCAAAAGCGGATGGCAACAAGCCACTGACCAAAATGCAGATTTACGCCAACCTGGCGGAAGCGACCGGTCTCACCAAGAAGCAGATCGCGGATGTTTTCGAAGCGCTGAAGGCGGAAATCGGTAAGTCGGTCGGTAAGAAGGGCCCTGGCCAATTCACGATTCCCGACCTCTGCAAGGTGGTTGCAGTGCACAAGAAGGCCTTGCCCAAGCGCCAGGTTCGCAACCCAGCGACCGGTGAAATGCAGTGGGCTGATCCCAAGCCAGCGTCGATTACGGTGCGAGTGCGCCCTCTGAAGAAGCTGAAGGACATGGTTCAGTAATCGAGCGAAGTCGCCTCTTCGCAGCCCTTGCCAGAGTTCGGCGGGGGCGGATGAGGAGAAGATTCATAGGACCGCAGTCGGTTTTTCTGGCTGCGGTTTTTTTATCGTTTCAGATCCAGACACCAGACTTGGTTGCGAACCTCGGATTCGGTGGTCCCAGTGGGCAGAACAAACGCGATTTTCGTCCCGCAAGGCGAGAAGACCACCGCTTCCGGTCGAGGTGGCCTGTCAAAAATCTCGCTCTGGGCAACGACCCGTCTTTCCATTGGGTCGAGTACCACAATCTGTCTACCGCTGGCACAGGCGATCGCATCTCCCGCTGGACTCCACGTGAAGCAGCTTCCGACTCCATCGGGGAAAAAGCTGATTTGAGTGATCGAGCCATCAAGGATGTCGATCCTATGCAACTGCGGCAGGCCACTGCGTGGATCCAGCAGCAGAGCGGCGATCCATCGCCCCGTGCGATCGCTGCGTGGCCAATGGCGGGGGCCATGGATGCCGGGCCGGGGCAGTGAATCGGTGCGCGTCAGGCGCCAGACTGAGGTTCCAGATGGTGGTGCGGGTCGCTTTGCAAGACTCCCTTCCAGAGGATCTTCGCCGCGTACCCATGGAAAGGGAGGGAGATCGCAAACAAACACCTCCGTCCAACGGCGCCCATCCACACCTCTCACGTCACCAAGAAAGGCCAATGCTTTAGGGTGATGCACGCCGCTGGCGTCGATATACCCCTCCTCACCGATCCATGCATCCTCATAAGCTCGATCGATTTCATCCGAGCCAGGAGTGGGATTAGCCATGGTGCTGGTCACCAAGCAGGCAAAATGGGTCCCAGGGTGATTTCTGGGATGAGTGGACGGCACATCCAGATGTCCTACAGGCACGCAGACTCCTACATTCCTCTGGTTGATCTGATCACCGGGCAGAGGAGCACGATTAGCGAGGATGTGGTCTTCGTAGGTGAAGCTGACCCATAGCCCATCGGGGCTCCAGACGTGCACGTGCGTACCTCCTCGAAGCGCCCCGGTGGTAAAGGGTGGCGACAGGTCTGTGGCTTCGAGGAACTCAATCTTACCGGGTGTTTCCGGTCGAACAAAAACTCCCTGCCTATTCCAAGCCTTGTATTCGAAAGGTGGCTTGGGGTGGCGAGGTCCCAAGATGAATACGACTCGGCCATCCGTCGGATGGCATGTAGCAACACCACAGAAGGCACCATCGCTGGATTGGTAAAGCGTTTCGATCGAACCGGTTTCAACGGCAACTCGTTGGATCCGGGTACCATCGAAAATGGAGCCAGCGGGATCGCTGCGAGTATCGAAGACGATCCACTTGCTATCAGGGCTCCAGACATTGCAGTTTGTCAGGATCCGCCCTTCGTCACCTCGGGTGATCTGCCTTGCTTTGGTGGGGATCATGCTGCGGATATCCCAGGAGCTGAGTGCCTTCCACTCCCCTTCGTCACCAGGGAGCGGCGATGAAGATAGGCGTCAGACCAACGGCCTGTTCAACCAAGGCTGGATCGATCACCAGCGAAGGCCAAACTTCTCTCCGCCACCCGCAGCGCCGGTGCCGCCCTTCAGCGGTCCTTGATGCTTCTTGACGGACGAGGTCGGCTTTGGCTCCTCTTGGACCGGTGCGGCTGGGGCATCGCTGGGTGCACCCGGCTTTGCAGCGACATCGCTTCGCTTGGAGATCGCCTGCTTGATCGACAAGGAGATCCGCTGAGCCTCCGAATCGACGCTGATTACCTTGACTTCGACTTCGGCCCCTTCCTTCAACATGCTGGCCGGTGTAGTGACTCGCTGGTGCGAAATTTCGGAAAGATGTACCAGGCCTTCAACGCCGGGAGCCAGTTTGACGAAGGCGCCAAACTGGGCCAGTCGGGAAACGACCCCTTTATGCACGGAGCCTTCCGGAAACCTAGAGGACGCATCTGCCCATGGCGAATCCTGCAGATCTCGATAGGTCAGCCCGATCTTGCCTGTTTCGCGATCGATGGTCTTGATGCGGACCTGGATCTTCTCCCCTTCTTTCAGCACCTCGCTGGGATGCTTAATCCGATCCCAGCTCATCTGGCTGATATGGATCAGCCCATCGAGTCCGCCGAGATCGACGAAGGCGCCAAAATCAGTGATCTTGCGCACGACGCCTTCCGTGTTTTCTCCCTCCTGCAGATTAGCCAGTCGCTCCTTCTTCTTTTCAGCCTTCTCCCGTTCCAGCACAGCGCGGTGGCTGATCACTAGGTTGCCACGTCGAGGATTTGCCTCGGTGACCACGCACATCAGCTTCTGGCCAACGTAATCGGCAGTCGTTTCGATGCGATACTCGGCGATCTGGCTGATCGGAATGAAGGCTCGCAAATTCCCAACCTTGCAGTCCAATCCTCCGGTGTTGGCGCTCTCCACCTTCGCTTCAACAAGCGTCCCTTCCTGGAGATCACTCCAGTCCCCAACCGAGACGGCTTCTCCGGGGAGGGAAAGTTCGTATAGGCCCTCGGAGTTATTGAAGGCGCGTACCAGACATTCCACTGCGGCGCCAGGCTGTGGCACATCGAGAAACTGCAGGAGAGGTATTACCCCTTCGTTGGCGCCACCCAGGGAGACGAATACGGAACCCTGATGTACCTTGATCACTTTTCCGGGATAGCGCTGCCCCTCTTCCAGAAGCTTGCCGACCTGAAGATTCTTGTCGCCTACCAGCAGCTTTCCGAAATCGGTTCCGCCAAAGGCAGCTTCCAATTCCTGGTCGATTTCTTTCAGTGCGGCGGAACCTCGGCGCGGTACCTCCACCTTGGGTGCTGCAGCGGCTGGTTTGGATTCCTGCCTCACCGGCGTTGAGGCGACGGGTGTCTCTTCCGCTCCCTCCGGCGATGCATCAACCTGTCGTTCGGGCTCCGACGTGGTGCCAACGCTGCTTTTTCCGACTCGAGGAAGCGGGTGCTTGGGTTTACGCTGCTTTGGTGCTGACGGCTCCACCGTTAACTGACGCATCTGGCGAATGGCGGCCAAGTTCAATGGGCCTCGCTGGGAACCGCCGTCGTTCTCCCCGTTGTTTTTCTCTTCGGAAGGCATCTGGTTTTCGTTTTCGTTCATCGCGAGGTCACTTCATTCGCCGGGGACAAGCAGATAAAACACAGAATTCCAATTGTGGTTCGGGGAGTTGCCAAGAACCAATGGCCACCTTAGGGTATTGCCGCTGACTTGGGTTATCACACCCTCCGATCGATTGGAAAACAAGCGTTCGCAGTGTTTTGCGGTTCACCGTTTTCCTATCCGGATAGTGTAACCGCTGACGAATGCTCATTCCAACCCAAACCTCTCCAGCCGAGACGCAGGATCTTGCCGAAGTTAAGCCCTCTGGTCACGTGGACCCCCGAACTCCCGCATCCCATCCGTGTCTGGCTGGATGACCTCGTGTGCGACTGGCGTTTTCGGCATTCTGGCACTCGCGGGCCCAGTCAGAATTCGTGGCGATGGCTTGCTGAGCAGAAGGTGATGCCGACGGGGTCCTTGGAGGCGGGTTGGTCCTACCTTTTAGGGCTTTGGGAGCATTCCCACCAAATCAGTCAGGATCTGCCCGATGCGCAAGGTGCCTTCTGGCACGGATGCCTTCATCGCCAAGAGGGCGATCATGGAAACGCCAGCTATTGGTTCAAGCGTGTTCAAGGATCGGGACTGTTGGAGGAACTTGGTGGGGTAATGGCCAACAAGCCGACTCCTCACGAAGCGGTTGGAGTCACCGGGGGACTTCTGGGTAGCGGGAGGTGCTATGATCCTGCGAAGCTTTGGGGCTTTTCTAAAGGTTGCGATTCCGCAACCTATGACGAAATGCTATGGCTGGAGTGGCAAGGGGCGATGAGCTGGTTTTGGAAGAATGCCAAGTTAGAGCGGCATTAGCCATTTCCAAGTTCATCGAACCCTCAAACGTAGAGATCGATCTCCTTGGCTTCGGGATCGTCAGCTTCGCGGAATATCTTTCCGTGGGAAGCCACCTGCACCAAGACTCAGCGGCGATCAACCGTTGAACATACATCCACCCGAGCCGCATTGGGGTTTACCGCAGCCTCCTTGCATGGTGGGTAGAGAGCTTTTGGAAGCGATCGCGGGAGACGCGGTGACGCTTAGTTGTTTTTCCAATTTTTTGCTGCCGCATTTTGGGCACTCCGGTCTATCCGTCTTCGATCGGACCAGAACTTCGACGACTTTTCGGCACTGGTTGCACTGGTACTCGTACAGGGGCATGGCGATACCCTCATCTATTGAATTGACCCACCCAACGGAAACATCTCTTCCATTTTATCGTGGGTCCATTTTCCGATGAATCCCCGCTTCGTTTTGCCCGGTGAAGTGCAACCAAGCGCGGGCGGTTACTGAGACATCGAAGTTGAATCGCAGCAACGATTTAAGGTACACTAGAAAAAGAGTGCAAGGTGTCGTGTTCTCTTTGATTCTGCGGCCAGCATTCTCTCCCCGCGTACGATTCCCCCCGACTTGGCGTTCGAGTTGTCTTGACGACCGAAAAGGTATTGGAATTTCCTGTTCGGATACCTCTTCGGCCCGCCTGGAAAAATCTTCGAAAGGATCCTATTCGATGAGACGACTCTCGGTTCATCGGACCCTGGTCAAACCTGTGTTGGCTTGTGCATGGCTGGGTACCAGCCTGGGAATGGTATTGCCGGCAGTTGGTGAGGAACCTAAGCCGCTGGACTTCAATCGCGATATCCGCCCCATTCTCTCCGACAAATGCTTTGCATGTCACGGCCTTGATGAGAAGAAACGGGAAGCCGATTTAAGGCTGGATGAGGCGAGCGGTGCGGTTTCCGGAGCCGGTGGGCGTGTGATTGTTCCTGGAGATCCAGGGGCTAGCGTGCTGTGGGAGCGGATTGTCACCGACAACACCGATGAAGTGATGCCGCCACCGGAGTCGAATAAATCGCTCGATGACCGCGAAAAGGAATTGATTCGCCGATGGATCGAGCAGGGGGCGGAGTATCGGAGGCACTGGTCGTTTGAGCCACTTCATGTGGACAGGGTTCCCGAAGTTACTGCGATGGACAATCCGGTCGATCGCTTTCTGGCCGATCGCCTAGTCGAAAAAGGCTGGTCCTTCAACGAGCCAGCGACGGACGCGGAATTGATTCGCAGGGTAGCGATGACGCTGACTGGGCTACCGGCCACCCTGGAGCAGTTGGAGACATTCCGGAATGATGGGGCGCCTGGTGCTTACGAAAGAATGGTGGAGCGATTCCTGGATCATCCTGCGTATGGCGAAGAGATGGCCAGACACTGGCTGGATGTGGCGAGGTATGCCGATACCCACGGATTGCACCTGGATAACGAACGCCAGACCTGGGCATATCGCGACTGGGTGGTCCGTGCTTTCAACGCGAATCTTCCGTTTGATCAGTTTACGATCGAGCAGTTGGCAGGGGATCTGCTACCCAACCCAACGGTCGACCAGCTGATCGCCACAGGGTTCAATCGGTGCAATGTAACCACCAGCGAAGGTGGATCGATCGACGCCGAGTTTCATTTTCGATATGCGGTCGATCGCGCCAGCACCACCATGCAGACCTGGATGGGGCTGACGGGTGGATGTGCGGTTTGCCACGACCACAAATTCGATCCGATCTCCCAAAAAGAGTTTTACTCGTTTTATGCCTTCTTCTATTCGGCGGCTGATCCAGCGATGGATGGCAATGCCCTTTTGACTGCTCCGGTGGTTCAGGTGAAGTCCACGGCGGTCGAAAAGGGTGTGGAACAGATCGATCGCCAGTTGGCCGAGCTGGATCGGATTGCGGTGGAACGGGCGCAGGGCTTGGAGTATGTCGATCCCGCCAAGCAGAATCCGCCGCCGCAACCGATGCAATCGACTGCTCTCTGGCTGGACGAGGGATTCATCGATGGCGGAAAACTGACGGCGGCTGGTGCTCCGTTGCAGATCACGGATAACACCCAGGGCCCGGTGTTCGCCGGAAGCAAGTCGGTGAAACGCAAGGAGGGAGGACTGGGGCAGGACGTTTGGGAATCGACTGGTAGGGTGTTGAAGCTACCGCAAGAACCGGTCTTCACCGCACGGGTATGGGTCGATCCGAACGATCTGCCGAAGGCCATCATGCTGCAGTACTTCAAAGGTGGATGGAACCACCGAGCGGTATGGGGGGACTATGAGATCATCCCATGGGGAGCGCCGCAGACGCCGGAAAGATTTTCGATGGGTGGCCTGCCCGAGGCTGGGAAGTGGATCGAACTTAAGGTGCCGGCCGACAAGCTGGGTCTGAAAGCGGGTGACGAGATTACCGGTTTTGCAGTCACACAGCATGGCGGCACGGTTCACTGGGATGCGGTGGGGGTCGAGGGCCGAATCGATCCTGCTTCTGATCCGGAACACTCGATGTCGGCATGGTTTGCCATCGCTGCCAAACAACCTCCAGCGGAACTGCCCGAGCGCTGGCGGGTTCTCTTTGGGAAGCCTTGGCCTGATGCCCAGGAGACGCCAAGTGACGAACTGGAGGGATGGTCAGCGATTCGTGCATACTACCTGAAGCGCGTTTGCGCGACGACGAAAGATAAATTTCAGGATTTGAATGAGCGATCGGGAAGCCTGTCGCAGCAGAAGAACCAGCTCCTTCAGTCGCAACCCAGCACCTTTGTGTTTCGCGATCTGGATCAGCCGCGGCAGGCCAATGTCATGATGCGAGGCGCTTACGATAAGCCGGGCGAGGCGGTGGAGCCGGCGGGACTTAGGGTCCTGCCACCGATGCTATCCACCTCCAACAAACCTCGCCTCAATCGACTCGATCTGGCACGCTGGCTTGTTGCACCAGAACACCCTCTGACGGCGCGAGTCACCGTGAATAGGTTTTGGCAACAGGTGTTTGGTGTCGGGCTGGTCAAAAGCAGCGGAGATTTCGGATCGCAGGGAGAAGTTCCCAGCCACCCAGAACTGCTCGACTGGCTGGCCCGGGATTTTCAGGCCAACGGGTGGGATATCAAACGACTGATGCGACAACTGCTGACCTCGCAGGCATTTCGCCAGTCGGCGAAAGTGAGTCCGGAAAAGTTATTGGGGGATCCGGAGAATCGACTGCTCAGCCGCGGTCCACGCATTCGATTGGACGCCGAGCAATTGAGGGATCAGGCTCTGTCCGCTAGCGGTTTGATCGATTTGGAGATGGGTGGCAAAGGAGTCAAGCCCTACCAGCCACCGAACATTTGGGAGCCGGTTGGTTTCGTCGGTTCCAACACGCGGTTTTATCAGGAAGACCAAGGCGCAGCACTTTATCGAAGAAGCGTCTACACCTTCATCAAACGAACTGCACCTGCTCCTTTCATGATCAATTTTGATGCTCCCAATCGCGAGCAGTCTTGCACCCGGCGCGAGCGCAGCAATACACCTCTGCAGGCTCTCCAGTTGATGAATGATGTTCAGCACGTGGAAGCGGCAAGGATGCTCGCCCAGAGGATCCTGATCGATCTTCCGCAAGGCAGTCCAGCTGACCGCCTGGAGTTGGCGACGAAACTCCTTCTGGCTCGTTCGCCGTCCTCAAGGGAAGTCCAGATCCTCACACGGCAGTTGGAGAACCACCTGACCAAATTCAGTCAGGATGTGCCAGGGGCGACGGCACTGGTTCACGTGGGGAAATCAATGCCATCCGAAAGGCTTGACAAGGTAGAGCTTGCCGCCTGGACCATGGTCGCCAATACCCTGCTCAACCTCGATGAAACCATTTCCAGGAACTGATCCATGTCGCTGCCACTTCACGACCTTTCGATGCGATGGAATCGGCGTCAGTTTTTTGGCAGGGAGGGGATCCGTCTTGGCACGCACGCTCTGGCGGTTCTTGCTGGCCAGCGCCTTCTTTCAAACCAGGTTGCAGCATCCAACTTGCAGCGGTCAGCGGGTAACTCCGTCCATCCGGCTTTGCCAGGGCTTCCTCATTTCGCGCCGCGTGCCAAGGCGATCATCTATCTTCATATGAACGGAGGTCCTTCACAGATCGATACGTGGGACTACAAGCCACGATTGAAGGAGTTTTTTGATAAGGATCTACCACCAAGCGTTCGTGGTGAACAGCGATTGTCGACCATGACCAGCGGCCAAGGCCGCTTTCCCTGTGCTCCTTCGAAGTTCCGTTTCCAGCCGATGGGGAAGTCGGGTATCTGGGCCAATACCGACCTGTTTCCGCACACTTCCAAGCTGGTCGATGAGATCACCCTGGTGCGGTCAGCTAGCACCAACGCCATCAATCACGATCCCGCGTGCACGTTCGTGATGACGGGATCGGAAGTTCCTGGAAAGCCGAGTATCGGTTCATGGTTGGCCTATGGACTGGGTAGCGAGAATGAAGATCTCCCTGCCTTCGTCGTCCTGACTCCCCAGTTCCCACAGGACAGCAACGGACAAGCTCTCTTCAGTCGAATGTGGGGCAGCGGTTTCCTCCCGACGCGTTTCAATGGTGTAGCACTTCGAGGGGCAGGCGATCCTGTCCTCTATCTCCCCAATCCCGCCGGTGTCGACAGACAGACCCGACGAACCATGCTCGATGCATTGCAGGAACTGAATCGGGATACGTTGGAGCGTTTATCCGACCCGGAGACTGAAACGAGGATCTCCCAGTACGAGATGGCGTTTCGGATGCAGAGCAGTGTTCCGGAGTTGGTGGATGTTTCCCGAGAGACCGAAGCGACCTTACAGCTGTACGGCGATCGGGTGAAGGAGCCAGGGTCTTTCTCGCACAGTGCGCTCCTGGCCAGAAGGCTTGTTGAGCGGGGGGTGCGGGTGGTTCAGATCGCGCACCGTGGATGGGACCAGCATGGCGATCTGCCCAGGCAGATCGGGAATCAGTGCAAAGATACCGACCAAGGCACTGCCGCTCTTTTGCAGGACCTGAAGCAACGTGGTTTGCTGGAGTCGACTTTGGTGGTTTGGGGGGGCGAGTTTGGCCGCACGGTTTACTCCCAGGGATCCCTGTCGGCCGACAATTATGGTCGCGATCACCATCCTAGGAATTTCTGCATGTGGTTCGCAGGCGGAGGCTTCCGAAAAGGCTTCGTCTTCGGCGAGACCGATGATTTCAGTTACAACATCACCCAGCAGCCAGCTCCCATCAACGATCTCAACGCGACAATCCTGGCGGCGATGGGGATCGACCATCAGCGCCTATCCTTCAAATTTCAAGGATTGGATCAGCGATTGACAGGTGTGGAGCAGCCTAAGGTGATTCCTGAACTTCTAGCCTGACCCTCAAGTCGGCTTCGGCAGCCCTCTGGAAGATGCGGAATCCCTCGTCGGCAGGATGGTTCTGAGCTAAACTGATCGCTTCGATCGATTTCTGGTGGGTACCTTTGTTTTTTATGAGGCAAAATCGATGTCCGCGATTCGATATGCGTCGTTCCTTGGAATATCCCGCGTGATGGGACGTACCTTGCTGCTGGGAGCCGGTTGCTCTCTGCTCTCGGGGTCGTTGCCGGAAAGCACTTTTCCCCTGCAGGCGAATGCTTGGGGGCAGGAGGAGAACAGCGATGCATTTGAATTGACGATGGCTGAATTGCTGAAGCGGTCCAGGACGCCTGCGGACCTGGAGCCCTTCATGGCGAAATTGGACGAAGCGATCAAGAAGGAACCGCTGGATCCCAGTTTGATTCCGATCGAAATGCAGTTGGCGATGCTGCGCTTCTCCAGCGAAAGCCCCGACGGAATGGATCGATTCCGACGCTTCGTGGAGAAATTGTCCGAGGCAAAGGACAACGAGATCGCGGATCGCTATTTCTATGTCGCCGTCAACAATTTCAGCATGGTGGGCGGGGAGAAGCACCCCGAGGTCGCCATGAAATGGCTCGATAAGGCACTCGAAAAGGTTGGAGACAGCAACGTTGCGATCAAAACCAATCTGATCGGCAACAAAGCCAATCTGATCGCCAGTGGCGGTGATCTGGATGGGGCCAAGAAGCTGCTGGATGCCACCTTGGAGGAACTGCGAGTCGGCATTCTGGAGGACCGTGTTTCGGCCTCTTCGCTGGGAATGGTCGCGCTGCGATACCGCAATCTTCTGGCGGAAAAGTATCCGGAGGAAGCTCAGGCAATTCTTGAGGAAGCCGAATCAACGTTCAAGAAGCGATTGGCTATGGACAAGGTCGCCATGGAAGATGCAAATGGCTATGCCAACATCAAGATTTCGCTGGCCGACGAGTTGACCTACAGCGACGCCACCAAAGCCAAGGAGATGCTCGATGGTCTCAAAGAAGAACTTAAAGGCCTGATGGATAAGGTCAATGACCAGGGCAGGCCGGCCCTGGAGCGGACGGTGAAGAACATCGAACAGCAGTTGTCGCGTATGGAAGGTGCCCTGCGACGCGAGAAGTTGGTGGGATCAGAAGCTCCTGAACTGGAAGCGGAAACCTTCGTTGCCATGAAGCCGATGAAGATGGCCGACCTGAAAGGGAAGGTTGTGCTCATCGATTTTTGGGCTGTCTGGTGCGGGCCATGCATTGCGACTTTCCCCCATCTGAAGCATCTTCAGGATAGCTACGGCGACAAGGGCCTAGTGATCCTAGGGGTGACTCGCCCATACGGTTTCCAGTGGGATGAAGCAACGGGCAAGCCAGTGCGAGGGGAAGAGGAACCAACTCTGGAAGTCGAAGTCCAGATGCTCGAGAAGTTTCGTGAGTCCTATGAGCTGAAGCATGGATTCGTCGTCGCCCCGAAGGAAAACACTTTCTTCTCGAAGTACGAAGTCTCCGGAATTCCTCAGGCGGCTGTTGTCGATAAAGCGGGGAAAATTCGTTTGATCCGCGTTGGAAGTGGACCAGCCAACGCACAGGCAATCGAAGAGACGATCCAGAAATTGCTGGATGAGTGATTGGATTGTCGTGCAATTCCTGCTGCAAGGAAACAGAAAAGGCTCCCGCGCGGAAACTCGTTCGCGCGGGAGCCTTTTCAATTGGAGTAACGCCAGCGATTCGGCAGTTTGTGGGTTCAGCGAGTCGATGCCTTCTTCAGTTCAAATAGGAACTGGCTGTCGCGATGGTCGATCGAGACGGTTGAGCCATCAGGGATTTCCCCCTTGAGCAGAAGGGAAGCCAGTTCATTCTGCAATCGATTCTGGATGACTCGCTTCAGCGGTCTGGCTCCGAACGCAGGATCAAACCCCTCGTCGGCCAGAGCCTGCAAGGCAGCTTCGGTCAGTTGGATGTTGATCTGCTGCTGGGAGAGCAATTTCCTGAGTCGATTGAGCTGCAGATCGACGATATGCCGAATCTGTTCCTTCTTCAGCGGTTCGAAGACGATTACCTCATCGAGTCGATTGAGAAACTCCGGCAGGAATTTGGCGCGGAGCGGTTCCTGCAGAGCCTCGTACATTTCCTGTGGAGTCCCTCCTTCTTCCGCGATCCGCTGAATGATCGGACTGCCGATGTTGCTGGTCATGACGATGATCGTATTGGAAAAGTCGACCGTTCGTCCTTGACCGTCCGTAAGCCGTCCATCGTCCAGCACCTGGAGTAAAACGTTGAAGACATCGGGATGCGCTTTTTCGACTTCATCCAAAAGGACAACCGAATAGGGCCTTCTGCGGACAGCTTCGGTCAGCTTTCCACCTTCCTCATAGCCAACATATCCCGGAGGGGCCCCAATCAACCGACTGACATTGTGCCGCTCCATGAACTCGCTCATGTCGATCCGGACCATCGCCTGTTCGTCGTCGAACATCATTTCGGCAAGCGCCTTGCACAGCTCGGTCTTCCCGACCCCTGTGGGGCCAAGAAACAGAAAGGAGCCGATGGGGCGACTAGGGTCCTGCAATCCGCTTCGGCTTCGGCGCACCGCATTGGATACCGCTTCGACGGCGGGCTGTTGGCCAATGACGCGTTGGTGCAGTCGTTCCTCCATCACCAGCAATTTCGCCTTTTCGGTTTCCATCATTCGGGACACCGGCACGCCCGTCCATTGGCTGACGATATCGGCGATCTCCTCGGCGGTGACTTCCGTGCGCAGAAGTTTTCTCTGGGAAGCAGGGCCTTCCTTGGATGGCTGGTCTTCTTCCTGATCGATCTGTCCCTGAAGCTTTCTGCGTCGCTGGTCGAGTTCGAATAGTTTCTGATAATCCTCTTCAGAAACCGCCAGGCCCCCAGACTGCTTTTCCTTGATGGCAGCCTCCAGCCTTCTGAACTCGGCTTCTGTCTGATCCAAGGACTGACGGATCGACTTGACATCCGAGAGGCCCATTTTCTCCGCCTCCCACTGTTCGCGGAGGTGCGCAAGCTCCCTCTGGAGTTTCTCCATCTCTTCATCGAGATCTTCCAGCGTCTGGCTGGTTGTGTCTTCGGATTCGTCGGCCAGTTGGCGCTGGGCGATCTGGAGTTGACGTAGGCGACGTTGGACTTGGTCAATCTCCGTCGGTACGCTCTCCCGCTCCATCGCCAATCGGCTGGAGGCTTCATCAACCAGGTCGATCGCTTTGTCTGGGAGGAATCGATCGGTGATATAACGATTGGAGAGATTGGCAGCAGCAACCAGGGCCGAGTCGCGGATCTTCACACCATGGTGTGCCTCGTAACGTGCCTTCAGACCTCGAAGAATAGAGATTGTGTCTTCGACGGATGGCTCCCCCACGAAGACTGGTTGGAAGCGGCGTTCCAATGCGGCATCCTTCTCGATGTGCTGCCGGTACTCATCCAGCGTCGTAGCGCCGATGCATCGCAGTTGGCCGCGCGCAAGTTCCGGCTTAAGAAGATTGGCTGCATCGCTGCTACCTTCAGCGGATCCTGCGCCGACTACCGTGTGCAGTTCATCGATGAACAGGATGATTTCGCCACCTGCATCCTTGACCTCCTTGATGACCGCCTTGAGCCGTTCCTCGAACTCGCCGCGAAACTTGGTACCGGCTACAAGTCCACCCAGGTCCAGCGAGATGACTCGCTTGTTCTTCAGGCTTTGCGGTACATCCCCCTCAACGATGCGCAGGGCCAAGCCTTCCGCAATCGCCGTCTTTCCGACCCCTGGCTCGCCAATCAACACAGGATTGTTCTTGGTGCGTCGCGACAGCACCTGAATGACGCGACGAATCTCCTGGTCTCGACCGATCACTGGGTCGAGTTTGTTCTTCTTGGCGAGTTCCACCAGGTCGATACCATATTTTTCCAATGCCTGGAACTTTCCCTCCGGGTGCTGGTCTGTCACTCGTGCGCTCCCTCGGACCGCTTGCAGGCCCTGCATAAGATCTTTTTCGGTCAAGCCATTGAGCTTCAGAAGCTCTTTCGCCTTACAATCCACTTTCGATAATGCCAGGACCAGATGTTCGGTGCTGACGAAGTCATCCTTCATGCCCTCGGCCAGTGCGGCTGAGGATTCCAGAACCTTTTGCAGTGCGGCATTGACACTTGGCTGGCGTCCGCCGGAAATCTTAGGCAATCGGGTCAGTTCGGAATCCAGCATCCCGCGGATCTGAGCGACAGGAGCACCCACCTTCTTCAGCAGGGGCGCCACAATTCCGTCGGATTCTTCGAGCAGCGCTTGAAGCAGGTGGAGGCTATCCATTTCCGGATTGCCTGCCTGCTGCGCTTTAGACTGAGCCTCGGCGACCGCTTCCTGCGCCTTAACGGTCAGTTTTTCGAATCGAAACCCCATAGTGGACACCTCCCCTTTTGGCCTCGCGGAAGTCGCTAACCAGCGCCAACATGGCACCATGGACCTCCCCAATCTCCACGGGGAGCAAATCCCGGGCCAAACGGAACTCTTCCAGGTTCAGCCTCAGGTTGGAAGTTTTTTCGGCAGAACGTTCGGGGCTAACGACCCTGTTAACCGGGCCGCGGCGAACGAGTTTCCACCTTCAAGACCGCCTGGCCGCGCGGCACCGGTGCAATGGGTTGGGTTGGATCGCAGCCGTTTCCGGAATCTTACCTCGCACTAGTCGTGATTCCACTCTCACCGCGATCAACATCAGCCGCCAATTCCACCCCACGAACGACAAATGCAGTCGACGTCGAACCGCGAAATCCATCAAGGGTGTGAAGACATAAAATGCCTTTTATGGATTCAGGATGCTTTCAAGGGGTAATGATCAAGTACTTCCCTTCCAATGCTAGTCCGTATTCTTCGGCGAGTATTCTTCGGCGAGCGGTGGGCGTCAGCCCACTGTTCCTCGCCCTGGACTGCCTTGCTCTTGATGCCCGAAACAGGGGACTTACGTCCCCCGCTCGCAGATGCCTGAAACAGGGGACATACTTCCCCTGCTCGCAGGTAGATCCCATAACGTTCGTTGAAAGTATGAGTTGGCGATTCAGGTACCGATGGGGCAAGCGATCGACTGCTGAAATCGGTCGAAAAGGTAGCTGCTGTCATGTGGCCCGGAAGACGCTTCGGGATGGTACTGCACACTGAAAGCCGGGAATTCGCGATGCCGAACCCCCGCAATGGTCTGGTCGTTGAGATTGCGGTGGGTGATCTCCAGGCAGTCGGGCAGCGACTTTTCCTCGACGGCAAAGCCGTGATTCTGTGTCGTTACTTCGACCTTGCCACTTTCAAGATGGAGTACCGGTTGGTTGGCGCCGCGATGACCGAACTTCATTTTGAAAGTCTTTGCCCCGCAGGCTAGCGACAGCAACTGATGACCAAGGCAGATCCCGAAAATCGGTTTGCGGGGGAGCAGCTTTCGGATGGTCTCGATGGCATAAGTCAGTGGCTCCGGGTCGCCAGGGCCGTTGCTGAGAAAAATGCCGTCTGGCTTGGCAGCCATCACTGTTTCGTAACTGCTGTCACCTGGGAGCACGGTCACTCGGTTGCCTCGACTTGCAAGGTGCCGGGCGATGTTGTGCTTCATTCCAAAATCAAGGCAGACGATATGGGGTGAGTCGGTGGCGGCGGGCTCCTGCGGACCGAATGTCGAGAGTGGGTGGAGGGGTGTTTGCCATACGGCGGCCAGGGACGGCATCACTTCTTTGACCAAGTCGCGCCCAACCAGTCCTGGACTCTGGTTTGCCTTGCGAATAAGCGACTGATCATCCAAATCGACTGTCGAGATAATGCCTCGCATGGCACCTTTCGAGCGGATGCGTCGCACGAGGGCGCGCGTATCGATACCTGAGATGCCAACCACACCATGCCTTGTCAAAAACTCGCTTAACGAAGCATCGGCACGGTAATTGGATACGACGCGGCTTTCTGCGCGAACGATGAATCCTGCCAGATGCGGTCGTTCGCTTTCCATATCTTCTGCATTGACGCCGTAGTTGCCGATTTCGGGATAGGTCATTGCGACGATCTGGCCACGGTAACTGGGATCGGTGAGAATCTCCTGGTAACCGGTCATCGAGGTATTGAAACAAACCTCACCAGTCGTCTCACCGGCCGCCCCCAGCGAGAAGCCGGAATAGACCGATCCATCTTCCAGCGCCAGTTTCGCGATCTCTCCCATGCGACCCAAAATTCAGTCTCCTTCTGGAACCGCCGGATTGCAGAACTAGTAGGCACCATCGCTATGGTGCTCGGCCAAAAAACTACCCCAGAATAACGCGTGGAAGCCGTTACGGCTAGGAGCCATCGGAAGCACTTTGGATCGATTGTTTGGCGATGGAGACGAAAAAAGCCCACGTCGCGTACGGGGGCTTTTTTGCAGATCGCACCAATTCCGAAACCGAAAGAGCTCCCGCTACCGTGGCTTAGGCTTCGGGGATTCGGGTATCGCGATTGGCAGGTTCGGATGCTTCCTTCTTGCCGGACAGTCCGATCAATGCATCGAACTCGTCGTCCGACTCGGTTTGCTGCGCGTACTCCATGAATTCAGATTCAGCTTTCTGTGCATCCATGCCTGCAAGCTCGCGGCTGACCCTTGCCTTCGCGGAAGCCTTCGAGCGAAGTTCTCGCAAGGCGTTCAGTTCTTCGGCGGTCTTGTCGGTCGAAAGTCCGTTCATAAGGTCAGCGATTTGCTTCTCTTCTTTGGCGGAAA
>JBIINB010000237.1:0-4098 GCA_044337705.1 Pirellulaceae bacterium
AAAAGAATCTAGATCCAGTGCCAAGGATGGGGGAAATTTAAAAAATTTCCCTTTCAGCCGCTAGAGAAGTTGCGCAATAAAACAGCTCGTACAGTGCCATTCGTGGGTGGCACCGATTGGCGGTAGAGATGACCTAAGTCGTTTCATTCGAGTGAGTTATCGTTGCTTGCTGGCCTCATTCCAATTGCAGATTGGTGAGTGGCGCCGATTGCGGTTTGAGTGCGTCTGCATGGCTGAGACGTTCAAGGGCTCACGGCTTGGGGTTGCCGTCGCATCCGAAGAGGGAACATCGGCCCAGAAATTCTCGGCAGGACTGATGAGCCAAAGTGCCACATCGATCGCACGCTAGGGGCGGGCCAGCGTCTGCCGCCGGCCAATCTGCCAACCCACAAATCGGACATTTCCACCCTTCCGCCCTCTCAGCTCCCTCCAGGTAGCTGGCGGCACTTTGAGGGGACGAATCGCCGAATCGGACTTCTCCGCCCAGTTGGGCGAAGTGGGACCGGGCCACGCCGGTGGTGGCGTCGGCCCAAAGGAGTGGGTAGCCAGCATCCACCGGTGCCTGCACCATCGCCTGCCATCGCGTAGGCTGCCACTGGAACCATCGGCTTCCTTGAGGTGGCTCGGTCAACCACTTCAGCAGCAATCGCTGCGAACCGCTGGGAAGGGACAACGACCCACTTCCCCACCATGGATGCGCATGCCAAGATCCTGCTTTTTGACTTTCGGGTACCTGGGTGGCCCAGTTTCCCAGCTCCTCATCCTTGCGAAGCTTCTTCCAGTCACCCAGCAGTTGCCGCCAATGAGGCCCGGTGGCACACCATCCGTCTCCCGACGATCGATCCTCCAGCGCCGCAGGCCACTGTCCCTCTAGAAAGCACGACCGAATGTGCCGATCTTGGCCCAGCCAAACGCGAACAGGCAATCCATGTAGCCTTCCGGCTGCCGCATGCGGTGTCCCGCAGCCTCCCGGCCACGGCCACCAGGATCGATCCAAATGCCAATCGACTCCTTGGACCTTCAGTCGGACCAAGCCATCAGGATCATTCGCCAGGGAGATATCGCCAAGAAAGCCGCCTGTGCCAGTCACTGGCGCACCAATCGCACCCGCTCGATTTGGTGCTGCTGCATCCACTCCAACCACTGTTCCTGGAATTCCGTCAACTCGATCTCCGCCTGGACCTGTGCGTCGAGCGGAGAGACGATCCGAAAGCAGCCATCTTCCAGCCAGCGAGCGACATCCTTGCGATCGATCCAATACTCTCCCGGCCCTGTCGGATGTTCCGACTTTGCATCCTGCGGGGTCATGAAGTAAACGATTTCCATCGCGAATCGCTCTGGCGCCTCCAACGGCGCCACGTCCTCGCGTCCCACCGGATAGATCTTCACGAACAACCTTTCTCGGGTCTCACCAAATGTAGCCTTCTTCACCATGCTGCGCCAGGTCCAGTCCCTGTCGCTCTTGTTCTACCGACACCCGCAGCCCAGAAGCCATGTCGACGATTTTCAGGATCGCCAGCGTCATGACGGTATCGTACGCGATCACCCAAGCCAACAGAATCCACTGACTGGTAAGCAACGTCCCACCCCACCACCACCCGGTCCAATCGGGATGCCCCGGGGCCACCAACACCGGGGAGGCAAACAGCCCCACCGCCAGCCCCCCAAGAATACCACCAACTCCATGGATCCCGAAAACATCCAGCGCGTCGTCGTAATGGATGCGATTTCTTAGTCGCGAACAGGCTAGGTAGCAGAGACAACCGGCGACTCCTCCCAGTCCGATGGCGACCACCGGTTGCACCACACCCGCTCCCGAAGCGATGGCCGCCAGACCAGCCAGCAAGCCGGAGGCAGTCCCCATCAAGGACGGCTTGCCCCGATCCCACCACTCCACCAGCCCCCACGCCACAGCTCCCCCAGCGGCGGCCAGGTGAGTCGACACCAAGGCGACGATCGACTGCATCAGATGACGCTCGGCAGGACTTCCACTGCAGGCGGCATGAATTCCCGTCAGCCCCACCCAGATCAACCCGGCCCCTATCGCCGTGTAGGTCAGGTTATGCGGCGGCATCGGCTCCCGACGATGCCCCAGACGGGGTCCCAAGTAGATCGCAACCACCAAGGAAGCGATCCCAACCAGAGCGTGAACTACCCAACCTCCCGAGAGATCCATCCCCCTTCCGGTCCTCCCGGTCAACGGACTCCCATTCCCCCACACCCAATGGGCCACTGGGCAGTAGACGAGCAATCCCCATGCGATGGTCACCCACAGCATCCCTGAAAACCGCATCCGCTCGGCATACGCACCACACAGAATCGCCGAAGCCAATGTGAATAGAATCCCATGGACCAATAGATGAACCATCGTCGGAATCTGTGGGGCAGCCGATGCCATCGGCCAGTGGATCGCGTTGGCCGCGGAATCCAGAACCGGCTGGACCCCACTCAGGCCAACATACTGCCATCCTCCAATCCAGGAATTCCAACGCCCCGAGTCGCCGAAGGCCAGGGAATAACCGACCATCGCCCAGATCAGTCCCATCACGGCGGCCAGGGTGGTCAGCTGCGCCATCATGTGAACGACGTTCTTTCGTCGCACTTGACCTCCATAATAAAGCAGCATCCCCGGAAGAGCGGCCAGGAGTCCCAGGCAACTGGCGAACAACCACAGGAGCGTCTGGCTTTCCGACACCTCCGATACTCCCGAAACTGCGAATCCGTTTCGATCGAAGAGCAGGGCGGGGGTGGCCGAACCGTTCTGCGCCGGTGAGGGCTGGACCAAGGCCAGTAGCAGGATGATTGGAGCTGCAAACCGGCTCAGCCCACCAAAAATCAGTTTCGACACCTGTGTTCCCTCCACCATCGCTTGATCCTCCTACACGGGTTCGATCTCTCGATCGACTTTCTGGGATGAACGGGGAAAAAGTGCCCGTCGCTCGCCTCGGATCACCGCATCGACGAAAGCTCCATCCCCTGCTTACAGCACACGGCAAACGAAACACTTCAGGTAGTCGGTCTCGGGGCAACTGGCCAGGGTCGGGTGATCGGGAGCGGCTCCCAGACGCCGAAGGATCTGCAGATCGCGGCCGGTGCGCTTGCTGACCCCCAGCAACATCTGCTCGAACATCTCGCGCCCCACTCGCCCCGAACAACTGCAGGTCACCAGGATCCCACCTGGATCCAGCAAGCCGACGGCGGTGGCGTTGAGCCGATGATAGGCTCGCAGAGCCGCGGCCATCTGATCTCGAGATCCTGCCAGACGAGGAGGATCCAGAACGATCACTTGGTACCGCTCGTTGCGATCGCGCGCCCCATCCAGAAGCTCCCAAAAATCACCTCGCAACCATTCGATCGGAGCCTGCTCCATCCCATTGCGACGGCGATTCTCTTCCGCCACTTCCAGCGCGGCGAGGCTGGAATCGATCGCCACGATCTTTGCGGGCTGCGCATGCCGGGCAATCGTCAAGGCAAAGCCGCCGTGATAGCAGCAGACATCCAGAACCCGGTCCCCCGGGCGCACCCAGCGCGCCGCCTCGCGGCGATTGTCGCGTTGATCGAGATAAAATCCGGTCTTCTGCCCCGCCTGCGGATCAACCCGCCACTGGAGATCATGCTCCACAATCCAACGTGGACCACCACCCGGGTCGGCCCCCAGCCACCGTCCTCCTGGTTCCAACCCCTCCGCCTTAGCCGTCTTCTCATCGATGCGAAGCCACGCCCCTCGCACCGGCAACTCCCGCTCGATTCTCTCCACGATCGGCCCGATCCAAGGCGAAAGCACCGCTGCCGTCTGCTGCACCACCAGCAGGTCGGCATAGCGGTCGATGATCACCCCGCCCAACAAATCCGCCTCACTGAAAATCAACCGCTGAGCCGCTTGCGGATGCAACTGGCCAAGACGTCCTCGAAGCTGCAGCGCCTGCTCGACCCGCTGAAGGCAAAGAGCATCCCCCCATGGCTCCTTCGAATTCCAACTGGTGACACGAACGGCGATTCGCGAATTCTCGTGATAAAGTCCCCAGGCAATCCAACGTCCCGACTCATCGAACAGCTCCACCTTCTGTCCGGTAGACACCCCGGGCGGCACCCTCTGAA
>JBIINB010000238.1:0-4088 GCA_044337705.1 Pirellulaceae bacterium
GGGTGAACTTTCGACGCACGACTCACCGCTCGATCCATCCACCCAGGACAAGCCAATGACCGAAAGGAGTTCTTCGGCTGGTATCGTTGAACAACCGACTAAAGATCTTCCGGCTTCGGGGCCAGCATCGGAGGCGACGGTAGACGTTGTGTTGCGAGGCGAGGGAGCCAGCGGCGTGTCCTCCCCAACCGAACTGCCACATACGCCCAGTCCCGATCTTCCACCGCTCAATTACGACCGATTGCGTCGCATATTCCTACAACTGGCTCAGGGCATCCAGTCATTGCATGAAGCGGGGAAATTGCATCGCGATTTGAAGTTTGATAACGCTCTAGTGCGCCGTCGCGATGAATCGGTTGTGATCCTGGACTTCGGACTTGTGGCTGATCTGGCGGCTGATTGGCATCACGAAGCGGTTGGCGATTGGGAGTCTCAAAGTCGCTCACCCAGCGGAAGCTCAGAGTACCACTCCCAATCCCGTTCCATTGTTGGGACGTTGCCGTTCATGTCACCAGAGCAGGCCGCTGCGCGGCCGATCACGACCGCCAGCGACTGGTACTCCCTGGGGGTCATGCTTTTCCGTCTTCTTGCAGGCCGCTACCCTTTCACCGAAAAGGGGAGGCAGCTGCTGGAAGTCAAGCAGATCAAGGATGCTCCTTGTCCGTCGAGATGGCGAGCTTGCATACCTGAGGATCTGTTGCTCATCTGCCGTTCGTTATTGAATCGCGACCCCGCCCATCGCCCGACTGGTCCGGAGGTCCTGAAGTTCTTTTCCAGTTCCTCAACACTCACCGATAATTTCGCCTCACCAAGGCTCGATTTCCCTCTGGTGGGCCGTGATGGCCTGCTGGCCTCAATCCAACTTGCGTTCGACCGCATGGTGGAGGGGCAGGCAGTCGTGGTGATGCTGGATGGAGTTTCTGGGGTAGGCAAGACTGCGGTGATCGAAGCGGCACTCTCCGATTTTCGTCGCCGCGGAACGCCCGCCATCTTCACCGGCAAGTGTTACGAACAGGAGACGGTCCCCTACAAGGGATTTGACAGCCTGATCGATTCGCTGGTCCGCAATTTGATCCCACTTTCCACCTGGGAACGACGCGAACTGATTCCATCGAAGGTGCGTGCCCTGGCACGAATCTTCCCGGTCCTCGAGCAGCTTCCGGAGATTGCTCGCCTTCCTCCGGTTGCCGGAGGTGACTTAGTAGAGCTTCGAGCGATTGCCTTGGACTCGCTCAAGGAACTGCTTCGACGGATTGCCAGTCGTCAGCCCTTGGTGCTTTTGGTTGATGACATCCAGTGGTGTGATCTGCAGAGCGTGGAGCTGATCGCAAAGCTTCTTGAGGGCCCAGAACCGCTTCCGATTCTCCTGATCACGGCGCATCGCAGCGAGTATGCCAAGGACAACCCGATCCTCTCTCAATTCGATCATCTCCGCCTTCGCGTCGACTCGAACCTCGTCCAGTGGACGCAGCACACCGTCCAGCCGCTGACGGCCGAGGCAACTCGACAACTGGCACTGCGTCTGCTTCCGCCAACGACTCCCGATCGCGACCAGAAGGCGACTTGGATCGTCGGGGAATCGGGTGGGGAGACCTTGTTTGTCTATGAACTGGCTCGCCACCTGCTGACTGGAGGCGCGATATCTGCCACCTCAGGGCTTAAGCTGGATCTGATTCTTCGGGATCGAATCCAGAAGTTGCCCGAGGATTGCCGTCGTGTGCTGGAAGTCCTCTGCGTCGCAGGCCAACCGATCCCCTACCCTGTGGCGGTCCGTGCCGCGGGCTACCCCGCTCGGTCTCCAACGCTGCTGAAGCGGCTGAAGTCCGAGCATCTGGTGCGAGCCACGGATCGAACGCAGCAGATCGATTCCTTCCATGATCGCGTGAGAGAAAGTTTGCTGGATTCCATCGCACCATCGCGACGAATGGCCTGCCATTTGGAGATCGCGACGCAATGGGAAATGCATGGTGATGCTGAGCCGGAAACATTAGCCCGGCATTTCGAACTGGGGCACCAAATTCCCAAGGCAGCACGCTACTACGAAGCCGCTGCAGACCGTGCCGTCCAGTCGCTTGCATTCGCGAGAGCGGATGAGTTCTTCGAGTCGGCATCGCGACTGAATGCCGGGCAAGTAGATCGATTCCGCATCGCGGAGAAACAAATTCACTTCCGCAGCAATACGACTCGCTTCCAAGACGCTTACCAACTGGGCCGCACCACGCTGTCCGAATTGGGAATGAAGGTGCCGTCCCATTTTAAGCCGATTCCATTGGCACGGGAGCTTCTGATCAATCAGATTCGCATGGCAGGCCGTTCGGTTGCATCCATTGAGTCACTTCCCGAAATGGCCGACCCGCAAATCCGCTACGCCGTCCAGATTCTCTGTGCGATGGGGAAGGCTGCGTTCCAGATCGATCCCAAGCTTTGCATTCTGATCCTTGCAAAAGCTTCCAACTATGGGCTGCGGTACGGAAACTGGCCGGAAAGTGTGATTGCCTACATGGCACTCGGTTGCATCTTTTACGGAGGCATCCTAGGGCGTCATCGGGTCGGGCACGAATACGGACAGCTTTGTCTGAAGCTATTGGAGAAATACGACAACAAACTCCAGCGGCCGGAGGTCGAATTTGTCGTTGGGTACTTTGGTACCTCATGGATTCGACCTGTATCCGATTCGCAGCAGCTCTGGAATCTCGCGCGCCAACACGGTCGAGCCATCGGCGACCATTTCCATTTTGGATGCGCCTGCTGTGCGGATACGCTGAGCCGTTTCCTGCATGGCGGTTCGCTGGTGGAAGTCCAATCTCATGGGGAGGGATGGTTGGACGAGTTGGAGCGATTGGGGCAGAGTGAGCCGCGGGATGCGATTCGATCGATCCTGGTGGCATGTCGCTCCCTACAGTCCGATGGCACCGTCTCGACGAGTGGAGCTCCCATAGATCTTCGTTCGACGCTTGAAGGGAGGATGGCTGAGTTTTCCTCGCGTCATTTCGCTCATTACTTTTTCCTGACACAGATGATCGTCGCATATCACTGGCGCAATTGGAATGAAGCCAGGCGGTATAGCGAACTCTCCAGGCAGTACCAGGCGGATTCCAAGGGGATGATGCATCACGTCGAGCACTTGTTCTATGAATCGCTCATCGAATCACATGCCAATGAGGACTCCCACCGAAAGACGGTTGGTAGCAAACCACGCAAGATTGCTGGGGCGAACCGACTCTTTTTGAAACTGGCAATGCAATGTCCTGAAAACTTCCAGATCCGCTCTTCGTTGCTAGAGGCCGAGGTTGCCGTAACCGCCCGGCGATTGGATCATGCCAATCATTTGTGGCATCGTGCGGGCAAACAGTCGGAGGATCTGCAACAATGGCATCTTCAGGCAATCGCCTTCCGGCGTCTAGCCGATCATGCCTTGCCAAATGATCGTGCGATCTTTCTAAGGCATGCAGCTGAAGCGTACGAAAAGTGGGGCGCTTTTTCGCTCGCACAATCCTTGGTACCTCCACCGTCGAACCACACAGAGCGGTCAACTACTTGAGAAGGGATGGGAAACGATGAGCTATCTGCAGGTGCCGAGAATTCACTTTGCCGGGCAGTTCTTTACCGATCCCTCCACAGTGGATAACGATCCAGACCATTACACGGAAGGTGAAATACGGCCCTCCCCCTGGCAGGACCCGTTTGGCCAGCATCGCTTTCAGTTTCGCAACTGCACCATCCGATCGGCCATCGATCTGGAGGGAAAGCGAGTCACCGACCCGCGATTGATCGGGATTGCGGTCGAGTCGACTGATCTGCCCAGCGAAGCGAAGCTGGCGGATCTGGATGTGTACCAGCAGGGGGTGTCGACGATCTACGGTCTTTCCCTGAAGCTCTCATTCCCCGATGGATCGACCTTGTCGGGGCTCATGGATCCTGCGGTTCTCAACGGAGTCGCATTCAATACGGTGCTACCTCAGCGTGGCTGGAGAAGAGAAGATTCCTATGGTCAGGGGAGTTATGGAGGGGACAGCGTAGCCCGAGGCGTCTTTCAGAGCCTCATTCGTTTCCCGCTCAATGGCTGGCCGCAAAACCAGATCCCGCTG
>JBIINB010000239.1:0-4085 GCA_044337705.1 Pirellulaceae bacterium
GCACTCGCCTCCACCGCCAGTTACACCCTGTGGGTCCTGATCGGAATGTTCCTCGCCTTCATGATCATTCGCATGGCGATGCAGTACATCAACCTGCTCAATGAAGCCGTCCGCATCTGAACACCTTTGCCCGATCAACCCTCCCGTTGCCGATCGAATCGGACGTGACGGTTGTAACGGCCAGTCGCCTGGCAACCAGTACCCTGAAACAAGCTTTTTTGTTCACCCTCACGATCCACCATTCAGACTGAAGTCCCCTGGCAGCAGTCCGGAACGGTATGGAACTGTTGCCGAAAGTTCTCCTGCAAGTCTCAAGGTGCATCATGCAATATGTGGCTTCGGCGCTGGCCATCGTCCTGGCGATCGTGGTGTTGATCTTCGGGTTCCAGAACCTGGAATCGGTCAGTGTGTCATTCCTGGCGTGGAGCACCAGCCTGCCGAAGATCTTTCTGATACTTGGTAGCTACATCTTCGGCATGCTGTCAGGTTGGGGCTTGCTTGGGCTGATGAAAGCAGCAGTCAATTAATCACCACATGCTCAGCTGGCGTCACCCAATCGGTTCCGCCACAACGTATTGACTCGCACGCCCCCTCCTCCTCGCGATAGAATCAGTTTGGTAGGCATCCAGCGATGCCACAGGCACCAAGGTAGGCGGGAATCGTGGTTGGAGCGATCGGATGATCCAGTGCAGCAGGGCGATGGAAGTTGCCGGTCGGCAATTTCTCAGAGGTCCATGTCTAGCCATCATGGCAGTGGCATGCCTGGTCGCCACAGGCTGCGAACCATCGACACCCAAAGCCCCAACCGCCACTCCGCCGTCGGCAGGAAGCATGAAGGGGACTCCCGATTCGCCAGCAGCGACCGCATCCGGCATGCCTCCTGGCGTCGATCGTCCATCCGATTCGCCTGCGAAGAGCCAGTCTCTTGCGCAGCTTCAGCAGCAGGCGATGGTCGAATTGGAGAAGGGGGAATTGGAGCCTGCTTGGAAGACGGTCCAGCAAGCGCTGCTCCGATCTCCCACCGATCTTCAGACGCAGTTCATCGCCGCCAGGATCCTGCATGCGCGCGGAAAGATTCCAGAAGCGATTCAGCTGTTGGACCAGGTGCCCACCGAAGATCCACAGGCCGGTCTTGCAGCACTCGGCCAGGCAGCCGAATGGGAAGCAGCTTCGGGACGGCTACGGCAAGCCGAAGCGCGCTTAAAAAAATTGCTGGAACTGGCGCCCAATGCTACGCCAGCGCACCGGCTGATGGTTCGGATCCTGAACGTGCAAGGAAGACGCTGGGAATCACGCAACCATCTCTACGCGCTGATCGAGGCGGGGGACTTCACGCAGGATGAAGTCGCCATGCTGATCGACTTTGCCGAACCCTTCGGGGAGAAAACATTCAGTGAAGCAGCCAGAAAGGTCGCTCCGGACGACCCGCTAATCCAACTGGGTGCCGTCCGAAGCATGCTCTACAAGAATCGATTCGACGAAGCGCTGCCCGCGCTAGAGTCGATCGTCGCGCGCGAGAAGGACTCGCTGGAACCCTGGGTCTGGCTGGGGCATGTGCTGGTCTCCCAGGAGAAGCTGGATCAACTCCCAAGCTGGCTGGCTGCCGCACCTCCAGGTCACCTCGCACACCCTCAGTTCTGGACCATACGGGGGCGTTGGTGCGAACTGGAGAAGCAGCTTCCTGAGGCAGCCAAATGCTACGCCCGCGCGCTCCAGCAGGATCCTCGCCACCTGGCCGCCACCGCACGACTGGCGGAATGCCTGATGGAAATGGGAGAGGTGGAATTGGCCGAGCCGGTACGAAAGCGTTCGTTTCAGCTGGCGCAGATGAGCAGCATTGCGCAGGATGTGATACGCGGCAGCGGCCCGCCCGATGGTCTAAAGCGGCTGGAGGACGGGTACCAGGAACTGAACGATCCTTACATGGCATTCGCCTGGGCCTCTCTGAAAGCCTTCCGAAGCGCATCACCCCAACAGGAGATCCAGAAGCTTCAGCCACGGCTGAGCCAACTGGCAAAGACGCATCCCATGCCCAAGATCGATGAACTGCTGGCCCCACTACCTGTCGATCGCTGGCCCGATCCACCGCTGGCCAGCGGCGCTCAGGGCACCTCGGACATCGGACCGGAATCGCCCGAAGGTTTTTCTGTGCGACTGGAAGACGTGGCGGCAGAGGTCGGGATCGACGCCACCTACCTCAATGGCGCCGACCCTCAGGTGGGAGGGATGCTGATCTATCAGGGCAACGGCGGCGGGGTGGGAGTGCTCGATTTCGATCTGGATGGTTGCTGCGATCTCTACTTCTCCAATGCCGGCGGGCTGCCTGCCAGCGAAGAAGGGCAGGGCACGAAATCGTTCTACTGGAATCGATCCGGGGAGCGTTTTCAGGCGATCCAGGAGTTGGCGAGGATCGATGACCGCGGGTATGGCCAGGGAATTGCTACCGGGGACTTCGATCAAGACGGTCTGACCGACCTTCTCGTCCTCAACTTCGGCACCTCCAGGCTCTATCACAATCTGGGAGATGGCACCTTCCAGCCATGGAACCTACCCTTGATGCCCGACCAGTACTCCTGGGCCAGCAGCGCCGCGATCGCCGACATCGATGGCGATACCTTTCCCGATCTGCTGATGGCCCGTTACATCGCTGGAGAAGAATGCCGCACCCGCATCTGCGGCACACCTGGCACCGTCGCAAAAAACTGCCCACCCAACGAATTTCCTCCCTGCCCCAACGAACTGCTACTCAGCGACGGCCAAGGGGGATGGAAGATGGCCGATGCCGCATTACTGAAGTCGATCGCCGAGGGAAGATCGCTGGGAATCACCGTCACCAATCTCGATTTCCAGCAAGGCAACGATGCGTTCTACTCGAACGACGTTTCGGCCAACTTCCTGCTGCTCAGCCAACCACTGCCACAGACGGATCAGGGCGACGCGACTTCCCCGCAACCTGACAAGCGCTGGATGGTCACCGAACAGGCGGGCCGACGAGGGGTTGCGTTCGACGCCCAGGGACGAGCTCAGGCATGCATGGGGATCGCCTGCGGCGATGTCGATCGCAATGGACTGCTCGATCTGATCGTCACCAACTTCCTCAATGATGTCAACACACTTTACCTGCAGACCCGTCCGGGTTGGTTTGTCGATGGCACGCAGCGTAGCCGTCTCCATCTGGACAGCCTTGCCTTCCTTGGATTCGGCTGCCATCTGACCGATCTGGATTGCGACGGATGGCAGGACTTCGTGGTGCTCAATGGCCACATCGACAACTACCAGGGAATCGGGGTTCCCTACAAGATGGTTCCCCAGGTCTTTCAGAATCGCCAAGGGAAGTTCTACTGGGCTAAACAACCGGAGATCGGCAGCTATTTCCAAGAGCCAAATCTCGGGCGCGCACTCCAACTAGTCGACTTCGACAACGACCTGGATATCGATCTGGTAGCGACCCATCTGGATCGGCCTGCTGCCCTGCTCCGTAACAACTCGACAACCCCCAGCCACTTTGTGCAATTGCAGTTGATAGGAACAAAAAGCGAACGCGATGCGGTGGGAGCCTGGGTGGAAGTGGAATGCGGCGAGGAACGATGGGTCGCCGCGGTCACCGCGGGAGATGGCTATATGGGGACCGGACAGAAACTGATCCACTTGGGCATCGGATCGCATGCGACCATCGATCGCTTGGCAGTCCATTGGCCCAACGGCCAGGTAGAAGAAGCCAGGACACTACAGCCCGATCGACGGTATCGTTGGATCGAAGGCAAGGCGCCCGAGCCGATCACGTTTCCGTAACGGACAAGTCAGAACTTCGATTCGCGAGACATCGGGATGGCGCTCCCTCGCTTCTACGCTCCCCATTGGCAGCATGGCTCTGGTCAGGTTCTCCTGGAAGGCGAGGAGGCCAACCACGCGATCCGCGTCCTGCGCCTGACCGCTGGCGACCGTCTTGTGGTCTTCGATGGCCAGGGCTGGGAAGGAGAGGGCACCGTGCAGACGATCGACCGCCGGGAACTTCAGGTGGCTGTGCCATCCCCTCGCTTCGATCCCAGGGATCTCCCCGCCAAGGTGCATCTGCTGGTGGCCCT
>JBIINB010000110.1:0-14211 GCA_044337705.1 Pirellulaceae bacterium
ATTTCTGTTGGCGCGCCCACCACCATCGAAAGGTGACAAGAACCAGAAGCGGTGCCAAGCCGTGTGCCACCGTCCAGGCGCGATGGAACCAGGGCCGCAAAGTCCAGGGAGCTCCCTCCGTATCAAGCCTCCATTTTGCAAGAATTGGCACTTCAAAGCCGGCCCACCAAAGAAGACCACTGAAAAGAACGATCGACGCAAATGTCAGATGCTCCGCGATCGGCCAAGCACTTCTGCTCGATAGGTTACGATCTTCAAAACCAGCGTCGATCGATCCCAGGCCCGAGGCGAGGTAGCGGCCTGCGGGCGTGGGCCGCGCTGCCAGCGCAATCCCCAGAACCGCAAGACTCCAGAGCATGATGCTGATCCCCAGCGAAGCGGGTGGAAGCGCTGCTGGTAGCAGTGCAAGGCTCCATGGCAGCAACGCACTCAGCTCTCGTAGTTCCCGTGGATTGCAGTTCTTTCGGTATCGGACCAGCCAGACCGATAGCATCAGGACGACGGCCATGGCAATCGACGTCGATTGATGCAGCGATTCCGCCGACAGTTGAATCGGTTGGTTGTTCTCCAGCGGATCAAGGAACAGGTCCAGGCGGGAAGTCCAGGATCTTATCGCGCCCATCAAGGATGCTGAGGCGATGGCCACGATGAGCAGAGCAGCAGCGATGCCGATCGTTTCCCACCGTCCCTGTTGATGCAATGGCTGCCAGGAAATCCTCTTTCTCAATTGCTGGATGACCCATGTACCTCCGATCAGAATCATTCCCAGCATGCCGAAATGTAGCCACATGTTGACTACCTCGGGATAGGATCTCCAAAGCCCACGGTCCGCTGCGATTTGGTGGAACGCAAGCATCGACCAGAGGATCGTCATCGAAATCATCAGTTCACGGATCGCTACCTTTGGTTCGATCCACCAGCAACCAAGAAGAAGGACTGGAAGGGCCCAACCAAACTGGATGATTCGATGGAGATCCAAATTCGTCCAATCGACCAGCATTGGAGTGCTGAGCAGTCCGACGACCATGGCAGAGTTGGTCAGGAAGTGACCCACCTGAGGTTGCCACAGATCTTTCCAACGGAGCACCGCGAAGCACTTGGCAACCGTTGCAACGATTACCCAGGCCAGCCCGGTTGCCAGTCCTTTAGGCGCAAGAGCTTCCAGCGATTTCAACGGCTGGATCGGATCCAATGAGCCTCGCTGCGGCCAAGGAAAGAAGAAGGCCGACAGTAGTGTCAGGCTTACGGCCAGGCTCAAGCCAATCGACAACACCGTAAGTGACATCCTTGGCGAAAGGAGCAGAGTTCCGATGATTGCCAGTCCTGTAAGGTAGACGACAGATGGCGCCCAGTAGCCACCATGGGGAGGATGGCTAGCGGGATGGAGCAGCGCTACCAGAGCCAGCAGCGTGCACAGCGTCAAAGCTGCCATCGCAGCCAGCATCGCACTCTCGGTCAGCGACCGGTGCGACAGACTTCCCTCAAGGAGTGCCTGGGTGGATGGCAGCAGCCGAATCGCTCGAGGATGCGCCTGGTCTCCGCTCGCAGGGATCGCCCGAAGCAGAATGCAGCCAGCTAGCAGCGTCGCCATCGCGATCGATCCTATGGCGGCGACTCGTTGCCATGCGATCCAGCCCGCTAGAACTTCGTTGGGCCACGCATTCAGCCCCCATTGCAGCAGCATGGCCGTCAGCAGGATCGCCATCCAAGTCCCGATCGATACCAGACCGCGGCGGCCGGCAAGCCAGCCCAGCGTCGTCGTCCAGCATGCGATAGCCGCCAGTGCCCCGAGAAGCGGTTCGCGGGTCATACCGATTTGGACCAGACAGGCCAATGACGCCATCAGCAAGGTGGCTCCCGCCGTACCGATCCCCATGCGCCAGATTCCGCGATCGGTCCTGGCTTCATCGACCGCGCTCCCATCCCTGAGAAGCGATCGGAGAGGAGGGGAGAACGAAAGGATTTTCAGGTCGCTGCTAGCCAGTGCCCAGGCGCCCACACTTCCCAGAAAGAGACTGGTTGCAGACCACCACCATGGATCGATTGACGGGAGATGTCTTTGCTGCAGCCAGGAGAATCCCAGCAGGATGGCCAGTGGGAAAAAGACCTGCGTTGCCATAGCAAGCTGACGGCCATAGAAGGCAATTTCCTTACGCTTGCGCCGAATCGCTCGCAACGCCATCGGCCATGCGAACAGCAGTCCGATGCATGTGCCAAGCAATGTCCAGATGGTGGTCATCCGGCTTGATGGACTCATCGCCAGCGGAATCAACAAGAGGCTGCAGAAGAGATTCGAAATGGCAGCCGGTTTCCAGAAGTAGCCAAAGAGAGCCTTGGCGGCCGTACTGGCCAGCACGCCATAGACCAGCGTACCGGTCAGGAGTGCGGCGAGCCACGGAGCGTCGATCGATGGGGTGCCATGTCGGCGGGAAAGTAGGATGCCGGTCATGACCGCCAACGGGATCAGCAGCAAGCCGATGTGCAGGATGCCGCGCGAAGTTTCCTTCAGCTTCCAGGTGCGCAAAGTGTACTGGCCAGCGCCGTGAACAGCCGCCGTAGCAACCATAAAAACGAGCGACGGGAAGAAGCGACTGGCGGTGGAAAGAGGTGCCCAGAGACTGATGACCAGGCCACCCGAACAGACGACGATTAATGCGGCAGCAATCAACTCGACCCAGCGGATGTTGGATCGCTCCATGAAGCCCTGAAGCATCTGGCCGACCCACTGCCTGGGGCGGCTAGCTGCTGCGCCTCTTTGCGGTTCGGGCGCATCCAGAGGATGGGATTCCCAAGGGGGGGCATCGGACGCAGCGATCGTTTCTTGCAGCGAGCTGCGTGGCTGGGGGATTGGTTGGGGGATTGGCTGACCGGTGGAAGGAGGCGTTGGACGGGCCTGGTCGATCGACGTTTTAGGGGCGGCGGGAATTACGCTGCCACTTGGAGCGATTGTGGAGCTGGCCGCAAACCCCCCTGGTGGGACTTCTGATTTTTCGATTCGATCGAGCGATTCGATCAGGGATCGTTGTTGGTCCGAGGGAAGCATTCGGTGGGTCGCCGACCACTGCGCCAATCGCTTGGCTGCTTCCAGGTCGTCCAGCCAACTCGCACCCGACAGTTGGTTTCGCCGCGCGCAGGGGAGGCATAAGCCATCCCACTCCTGCACCGCGTTGCAGCGTCGGCAACGCATCCCGACCACCCTGCGGTACAGCTTGGAAATGCCTTTGAGGATCAGATAGACCGCTGCATAAGGGATCAACAGTAAGAAGAGAGAGAAGAGAAACCATTCCACAGCATGCCATCTCTTCGAACTGGGCCGTGAGAGGACTCTCCCGAAAGCGGAAAATCAGAGGGGTTCTTGATATTCCGATTCCACCTATATTTTACTCAGTCAGGATCCAAGGTTCCGAACCAAATCGCCGCCAGGGGAGGACTGTCTGGAAACTCCGGAGGAAGAATGGTAAAAAATCTTATAGGAATTACGCAATTTCTCATGGAGTCGGCCAAGGCGATCGGTAGTCTCAAGGAGGGTAGCGAGCCCTTGTGGGACGGGCGAGCGATTGCTGGAGTCTCGATCCGTCGCCTTTCGATGCCTTCCTTCCTCTCCTTGCAAAGGGTGATTTTTCCATGGCAGCGCAGAAGCCGTACCGGGTGGCGATGGTGGGTCTTGGATTTGGAGCCGAGTTCATCCCGATCTATCAGAAGCACCCGCTTGGGCAGGTGGAGGCGATTTGTCGTCGGAACGAATCAGAAATGCACAAAGTGGGGGATCACTTCGGGATCGCCAAGCGATATACCGAGTTCGATCAGGTGCTTGAAGATCCCCAGATCGATTTCGTCCATATCAACAGCCCCATTCCGGATCATGCCTGGATGAGTCTGAAGGCGCTGCGAGCCGGTAAGCATGTGATGTGCACGGTGCCGATGGCGACGACGATCGAGGAGTGCGATCAGATTTGTCAGGCCGTGGCAGACACTGGTCTTCGGTACATGATGGCCGAAACGGTGGTCTATAGCCGGGAGTTTCTGTTTCTCAAGGAGATGTACCAGAAGGGTGAGCTTGGCAAGATTCAGTACATGGCTGCCTCACATCCTCAGGATATGGATGGTTGGCCGGAGTACTGGGAGCGGATGATTCCGATGCATTACGCGACCCACGTTGTCAGCCCGGTGCTGGGGCTGGTCGATGGGCGCGCCGAATATGTCTCCTGCTTCGGTTCGGGGACGATCCGCAAGGAGCTGGCTGAGAAGTCGGGCAATGCCTATGCGGTCGAATCGTGCCATATCAAGATCCGCAATTCGGACATCGCCGCGCACATCTGGCGATTTCTATTCGATACCGCGAGGCAGTACCGCGAAAGCTTTGATGTCTACGGGACGAAAAAGAGCTTCGAGTGGTCGCTTGTTGAAGGGGAACCACATATTCTGCACACCGCGAAGCTGCCCGAGCCGCAGATTGCTTCGAAGGTGGAAGTTCCCGACTACGCGCATCTGTTGCCACCCGAGGTACGTCAATTCACCCGTTCGATCCAGGACGCAGATCACCTGTCGTTCATTCAAGGTGGGGGGCATGGCGGTTCGCATCCGCACCTAGTCAACGAGTTCCTTTCTGCTTTGTCGCAGAATCGAGACCCTTGGCCCAACGCGGTGACCAGTGCCAACTGGACCTGCGTCGGGATTTGTGCGCACCAAAGCACTCGGCAGGGTGGACAGATCGTCCGCCTCCCTGAATTCACACTCGGGTAAACCTTTCACCCCCTGTGGTGAAAGAAGTCGTTCGATTTCGGTCGAATCAGGGTGGCATGGCAGACGAAAATCCTCCTGCTTACCCTCATCTGCTTTTGCAAGAAGACCTTAGACGAGGAAACTTCGGATGACTAAGAGAGTGGTTGCTCTGTTCTGGTTCATGGCGACGATGATCGGGCTATGCGTGCCCGCATCCCAAGCCGCTGAACCTTTGTCGGTGCTCTTCCTTGGCGACAAGGGGCATCACCGGCCTGCCGACCTTGCCGGTCGCCTGATTCCCGCTTTGAAGAAAAAGGGAATCGAGCTGATTTACACCGAGGAGGTCGGGTCGCTCCATCCCGACAAGCTGAAAGACTTCGATGGACTTCTGATCTACGCCAACATCGACCAGATCGAACCCGATCAGGAGAAGGCGCTGCTCGATTTCGTTGCGTCGGGAAAGGGGTTTATCCCGATTCACTGCGCCACGTACTGCTTTCGCAATTCGCCTGAGTACGTCGCGCTTTGCGGGGCGCAGTTCCAGTCGCATGGTGGAGAGGAGTTTGAGACCGTCATCGTGGCTCCAGAGCATCCGGTGATGCAGGGATTTGGTGGATTCCGCTCCTGGGACGAAACCTACGTCCATCACATGCACAACACCAAGGACCGGACCGTTCTGGAGGTTCGTCGCCAGGGTGGACAGGCTAACGGCAACAAGGAAGAACCCTGGACCTGGGTCCGCACCCATGGGAATGGCCGCGTCTTCTACACTGCCTGGGGGCACGACACCCGAACCTGGCAGCAGGAAGGCTTTGTCAATCTAGTGGAACGGGGGATCCGGTGGGCTTGCGGTAAGGATCCTGCTGATGCGGGCGCCTACGTCGATGCATCCCGGTTCCCAATTCCGGCCATCCAGCCTCCCAATGCCGATGTCGCAGAGTTCACCTACCGGGACGTGGGGGCTCAGATCCCCAACTACCGCCCCGGTGAGCGTTGGGGTACGCAAGGCAAGCCGCTCAACATGATGCAGGAGCCGCTGAGCCCGGAAGAATCTCAGAAGCACTACCGGACGCCAGTGGATTTCACCGCCAGTCTGTGGGCCAGTGAGCCGATGTTCCAGGGTAAGCCGATCGCGATGAACTGGGATGAGCGGGGCAGGCTGTGGGTCTGCGAGACGGTCGACTATCCCAATGAATTGCAGCCCGAGGGGAAGGGGCGAGACCGGATACGCATCGTCGAGGACTCCGACGGAGATGGAGTGGCCGATCGTTCGAAGGTCTTCGCGGAGAGGCTGAGCATTCCCACGGCGATCGTCATCTACCGAGGTGGTGCTCTAGTGCAGGATGGTCAGACCACCATCTTTCTGAAAGACCTAAACGGGGACGACGTGGCAGACATGCGGCAGGAGTTGATCACCGGCTGGGGAATCGGTGATACGCATGGTGGGGTCAGTAACTTCCAGTACGCGATGGATGGCTGGATCTGGGCCATGCAGGGGTATAACGACTCCCAGCCCGTGATTAACGGTGACCCGCAGCAGGCTTTCCGACAGGGCTTTTGGCGGTTCCGCGTAGAGTCCGGCAAGCCCGACCCCACGGCACCCGTCGAGTGGCTTGGGGAAGGCAAACCGGTCGAGTCCGAGATAGAGCAGAACACGCTGCGTGTTCGCGAGGTGGAGTTTATTCGGGCCACCAACAACAACACGTGGGGGCTGGGATTCAGTGAAGAGGGATTGGTCTTCGGATCGACTGCCAACGCGAACCCCAGCAATTTCATGCCGATTCCCAACCGTTATTATGAACGGGTCAAGGGTTGGGCCCCCAGCACCCTGGCGATGATCTCCGATTCCAATAAATTCCAGCCCGTCACCGACAAGGTACGGCAGGTCGATGTCCATGGTGGCTACACCGCCGCCGCCGGGCATTCGCTTTATACCGCGCGACAGTATCCGATGAACTGGTGGAATCGTATCGCATTTGTCTGCGAGCCGACGGGGCATCTGGTCGGGTCTTTTGTCTTGACTCGGGATGGTGCGGGATACCGCAGCACCAACCCCTTCAACCTGATCGCCAGCGACGACGAATGGGCATCTCCGATCATGGCGGAAGTGGGGCCCGACGGGAACATGTGGGTGATCGACTGGTACAACTACATCGTCCAGCACAACCCAACCCCTCAGGGGTTCAAGACAGGACGCGGTAATGCCTACGAGACAGAATTGCGAGACAAGAAGCACGGTCGCATCTATCGCGTCCTTTATGAGGGGGAAGAAGCGGCGCAAAGCGCGGTTGCCGAGCAAGCGTCCAAGCTGGCCTCGCGCGGGGTAGACCAGCTTTCCAGTGAACAACTGGTGGCTGTCCTCTCTCATCCGACGATGCGTCGACGCCTGGATGCCCAGCGACTGCTGGAGGAGCGACAGGATCGCTCACCTGCCGTCGTCACCGCACTTCTGAAGCGAATAGCAACACCCTCGGTCGATGCGATCGGGATCGATGCAGGCGCGATGCACGCCCTGCAGGTTCTGCGAAGTCTGGGGCTGATCCAGCCCGAACAGAAAGAAGTCTTCGCAACGGTGCTCGGGGCACTCGCTCATCCGGCGGCCGGTGTGCGGCGCAATGCCATTCAGGTTTTACCGGCTGACCCAACTGCGGTAGCGTCCATCGCTCCGATGGCGATGGGTGATTCCGATCCTCAGGTCCGCCTTGCAGCTTTGCTTCATCAGTCCGATGCTGCCGCTGTCGACCAGGGGGCTCAGGTGCTGGCGTCGGTCGATGATTCGATCGCGGGGGATCGCTGGCTGCTGGATGCGTGGACCAGTGCGGCCAGCATCCATGCGGCCCAGGTGCTGCCCCTGCTGGTGCAGCGGGATACGATTCCCGCAGGAGCCATGCAGCGATTGAAGATTGTCGGGGAGCATCTTGCCAGGACATCACCGGATGCAAAAGCGATCGGTGCCTTGATGCAGGCTATGGCCAAGGGGAATTCTGAGGCGAGACTGACGATTCTCGAGGGACTTTTCCAGGGGTGGCCGGAAAAACACGCTATCGAACTCGATGGAGCTTCTGCCGATGCGTTGCTGTCGGTGCTGGAACAGGTGCCGATCGGCAGCAAGAGCATGCTGGCGCAGCTGGCGTCCCGCTGGGGCGGCAAATCGATGGCCCAACAACTGAAAAAGATTGGTGAGGAGCTTTTTGGACTGCTCTCCAATGACGATGCCGATCTGAAGCTGCGGGTCGAGGCGGCTCAGCAACTGGTGGCACTCCAACCCGGCGAGGGTGCGGTGGTCTCCCAGTTGATGGATCAGGTGACGCCTCAGACTCCTCCGGCACTGGTCCTGGGAATCCTGGGTGCCCTGGTGCAAAGCCGAGCCACAGAGGTGGGGACTTTGATCGTCGACAAGGCTCCTGAGCTGACTCCCGATGCCCGGTCCGCAGCGATTCGGACGCTGATGGCAAGACCCGAAACCACCCGAGCCCTGCTGGCTGCAATCGGCGATGGCAAGTTGCAACTTGCCGATCTGTCGCTCGATCAAAAGCAAGCACTTCGCGATCATCCCGACGAAGCGGTTCGCAAGGGGGCGACGGAGCTGCTGGCGATGGTCGGTGGCGTCCCCAACGCCAACCGTCAGAAGGTGCTGGAAGAATGGATGCCGTTGACCGAGCAAGAAGGGTCTGTGGCGCAGGGTAAGGCGGTCTTCACCAAGCACTGTAGCCTCTGCCACCAGCACTCCGGCGAAGGTCAGGCCATCGGACCCGATCTGACGGGTATGGCTGTCCATCCGAAGCATGAACTGCTGACCCACATTCTCGATCCCAACCGCAGCGTCGAAGGGAACTTCCGCACCTATACGGTGCTGACTGGGGATGGACTGGTCCTGACCGGCATGCTGGCTGGAGAATCGAAGACATCGATTGAGCTGATCAATACGCAGGGGAAGAGGGAGACTCTGCAGCGCGAGGAGATCGAGAAGATCACCGCTTCCTCCAAGTCGCTGATGCCCGAAGGATTCGAAGGTCAGATGAAGCAGGATGAGATGCGAGACCTGCTGGAGTTCCTGACCAGCAAGGGGAAGTATGTTCCGCTGCCTCTGGGGAAAGTGGCCACCGCCATCAGCACCAAGGGGCTGTTTCACGACGGCGATGATGGACCCGACCGGATGCGGTTTGATGACTGGAAACCGAAAGTGTTCCAGGGAGTACCATTCGTGCTGGTCGATCCTCAGGGCAAGCAGGTTCCCAATATCGTCTTGCTGAACGGTCCGTTGGGAACTATGCCCCCGAAGATGCCGAAGGAGGTTTCGCTGGTTTGCAACGCACCGGCAGCCAAGATCCACCTGCTCAGCGGAATCAGTGGATGGGGCTTTCCCGCCGTCCAGCAGAAGAGCGTCTCGATGATCGTCAGGCTGGTCTATGCCGATGGCCAGACCGAAGACCACCCGCTTCAGAACGGCGTCCATTTTTCGGACTACATCCGAAGGGTCGATGTGCCGCAGTCGCAGTTTGCGTTTGATCTGAAGGGGCAGCAACTGCGATATTTGGCGATCGAGCCGAAGCGCCAGGAGCCGCTCAAAGAGCTGGTCCTGGTCAAGGGGAACGACGACACTGCGCCGATCGTTATGGCGGTGACGCTGGAGTCTCCCGGCAAGGAGTAGGTGAATCGGCTCCTGCCCTCAAAGGCGTTCATGGCTTCTGGCATGCCGCCGGGGATTCGGTCACAATATCGGCAGCCGATGGAATTCCATCGGCTGCTTGCGTAAGGCAAGCAGTCGATCGAAATCGTCAGGAGGTGTCTTTCCAGGTTGGTCGCTCAGGATACCGCGTAATGTTCTACTGGATCTACGACATCCCCTCGGCCAATCTCGCCATGCTGCTGGCCGTGGCGTTCGCATTGTTCAGTTGGGCCGGCACGATCCTGATCCGGCCGATTCTCCGGTTGTTCGTCCGGCGCCGGCACGATGTCAACGATATCGTCGGCTATATCCTTTCCTGCTTCGGCGTTTTTTATGGTCTGCTTTTGGGCCTGCTGGCTGTTGCCTCCTACCAGAACTTCGAGAATGTGGAGGGGATCGTCGCCGATGAAGCTGCGTCGCTATCTGCGCTGGTGCGGGATGTCACTGCCTATCCGGAACCCGAACGTCAAAACCTTTTGTGGCTGCTGCGGGATTACACACGGTATGTGGTGAAGGATGCATGGCCTCAGCAGCGACAGGGGATCGTCCCCGAGGGGGGCAACGTCCGTATGGTTGCCTTTCATGAAAGGCTCTTGAAGTTTGAACCCAAAACAGCGGGGCAGGAAATCATCCACGCCGAAGCGCTGCGGCAGTTTAACAAGTACCTGGAAGCCAGGCGAAAACGCTTGTTCTCGGTCACAACCTCCATCCCAGCTGCCATGTGGTACGTGGTTCTGGTCGGGGCCGTCATGAACATCGCTCTGGTGTGGCTGTTCGACATGCGAATGATCAGTCATCTATTCCTGGGGGGGCTGCTGAGCGCCTTCATGGGGATGATGATTTTTCTGATCGCAGCTCTGGATAATCCGTTTCGGGGAGAGTTGAGTATCTCCGCCGAGCCGTTTCAGGCGATCCTCGATCAATTGATGGAAGAATAGCTGAATGGGCCGAGATCTCTCCCTTGGTGACGCGATCGAAACGGCTTCGGATGTTCCCTTTTCCAGGATCCAAATGGTGACAGGATTTTCCTTGTGTCGGTGGTTTCCAAGGTGGGTGCTCTACGCCGCTGGCCTGGCAACGCTCGGCCTGGCCGGTTGTGAGCAAATCGATCCGAAATGGAAAGATCATCTGGGGCTGGTCGAAAAGCCGGTCCCGATTCGGGTGGGTATTCTCCACTCGGAAACCGGGACGATGTCGATCAGTGAGACATCGCTTCGCGATACCGAGTTGATGGCGATCGCCGAGATCAATGCGGCCGGTGGAGTGCTTGGCCGCCCTATCGAGGCGGTGGTCAAGGATGGTCGCTCTCGCGATGATCTGTTCGTCAAACGGGCCCGGTCGCTACTGGAGGATTATGGACTCCAGGTAGTCTTCGGCTGCTGGACTTCTTCCAGTCGCAAGGCGGTGACACCGCTGTTCGAACAGGAGGATGCCCTGCTGTTTTATCCTCTTCAGTATGAGGGAAACGAGGCATCGAAGAATGTGTTCTATTTCGGATCGACTCCCAACCAGCAGATTCTCCCGGCGCTCGACTGGTTCATGTCGGATGCCGGTGGCAATCGAAAGAAAGTCTATCTGGTCGGTTCCGATTACATATTTCCCCGGACTGCCCACTACGTCGTGCGCAAGTATCTGGAAGGGAAGGGAATGGAGGTGGTGGGGGAGAGTTTTGCACCACTGGGAAGTCGTGACTTTGCAGAGATCGTTTCCCGAATCGTGACCTCGGGAGCCGACCTGGTTCTTAGCACGGTCAACGGCGACAGCAATGTCGATTTCTATCAGCAGTTCCATCAACTGGCCGGCCAGGTGGGATTGGACAGCGATAAGTTGCCGATCGTCGCCACCAGCATCGGGGAGAACGAACTGCGATCCCTGCTCCCTGAGATCGTTCAGGGGCATTATGTGGCCGCCAGTTATTTTCAGTCCGTCGATAGCTCGATCAACCGACGATTCGTCGATGCCTTCAGGAAGGAATATGGAGAGGATCGAGTCGCCGACGATCCGATGGATGCGGCGTATGTGCAGGTCTACCTTTGGAAGGCGGCCGTCGAAGCTGCCGGCACCACCGATCCCCAGAAGATCCGTGAAGTGCTCGAGAAAACGATCGAGTTCGACGGTCCTGGCGGCAAGGTACGCATCGATCCCAAGACCCATCATCTGTTCAAAAAATTCCGACTGGGTCGGATCAACGGCAATCGGCAGTTCGACATCGTGCATGAGTCGCCCGAGCTGATTGATCCGGAACCGTTTCCTCAGTTTGCTTTCCCTGGTTGGGAGTGCGATTGGACCAAGGAAGGGCTGAAAAAAGGGGAACCGGTCTCGCTGGCTCCTTAAGCTCAGCCCCTTCGGCCCGGCCACTTGGGTTTGCGGCCGCTAGTAAACGCATCGAGTCCTTCGGCGGCCGCTTCGGTGGTCCAGCTGGAGGCGGCAGCGGCTGTTCCCAGTCGCAGCCAGGTGAAGAGGTCCTCGCCGATCATTTCGTTGAGCAGTCGTTTGCTGAGCTGCAATGACTCGTGACCGGCCTGGTCCATCGACTGGCACCACTGGTGTGCCCTAACCCAGACCTGATCGCTGGGGACCACGTGATGCACCAGCCCCAGGTTCCTCGCCTCTTCGATCTCTAGAGTGTCACCGCCAAGAGCCAGCCGTGCAGCGGTCGATGCACCCAGGCGAAACTGGAGCAGCGGGAGAGCCCATCCGGAGACCAGTCCCACGCGAGAGGAAGGGACGGAGAAGGTCGATCGGTGCGAGGCGACCACCAGATCGCAGGCCAGCAGCAGTGCAAGGCCGGCGCCCATTGCTAGGCCGTCGACAGCGGCGATGATCGGCTTGGGGAATCGCAACATGGTTTCCAGAAGATCCTGGAAGGCCTGCGCATGGTCTTCCCATCGTTCCTGCGCCTGGGGCTCTTTTGAGATGCCGTGCAGTTCCTTCAGGTCCAGGCCGGCGCTGAAGGTTGGGCCCGCTCCAGTGACAATCACCGCGCGCACCGAAGGTTCCTGATGGAAATCGGAAAACGCCTGCCGCAATCGCTCGATCATCTCCCCGGTGATCGCATTGCATTGATCGGGCCGCTCCAGGATGATGGAGCCACTGGGAGGATGTTTTTTCAAGGTTACCGTCATCGGTATTCTCTTTGCTGCTGTTTCCCTTGCCGAGCGATCGGGTCAAAACTGAAATCGACAAGCTCTCCTAAGTTCCAGTCCCGATCGCGATGCCTCAGCATAACACAAGAAAGCTTCTCTTCATGGCGACGCTCAGACGATTCTCATCGGTAGGACTGGTGACTCTACTCCTGCTGTTTGCACGTACTACCTACGCACTGGCCCAGCCGGAGTCTTCGCAAAAACAGCCGCCCAATATCCTGCTGATCATCTCCGACGATCACGGTTGGCCTGACTACCATTGGGCAGGGCATCCGCACATCAAGACTCCTCACATCGATCAGCTGGCCAGAGAGGGTATGGTTTTTCGTCGAGGCTATGTACCGGACTCTCTGTGCCGCCCTTCCCTAGCGACGATTCTGACAGGTCTCTATCCGCGACAACATCAATTCGTCGGAAATGACCCGCCTCTTCCTGCGTCGTTGAAAGGACTTCGTGGCAGCAAGCCCTATCAGCACCCCGATTACATGGCGGTCCGGGAGAAGTACATCGCCAAAATCGATCAGATGGCAACGCTGCCTCGACTCCTGAAGCCACTGGGGTATCGCACTTTCCAAAGCGGCAAGTGGTGGGAAGGAAGTTACCAGCGAGGCGGATTTGATGAGGGGATGACGCATGGCGATATGAAGCGAGGGGGACGGCACGGCGATGCCGGCCTTGCGATTGGACGAGAGGGAATTGAGCCGATCGATCGATTCATCGGTAAGTGCGCCAAGGATCAAACGCCGTTCTTCGTCTGGTATGCCCCGATGATGCCACACACGCCACATGATCCCCCCGATCGATTGCTGCGTAAGTACCTGCCGCTGACCCCCCACGCGCCGATCGCCAAATACTGGGCGATGTGCGAATGGTTCGACGAAACGGTTGGGGCACTGAGGCAGTCGCTCACCAGCCACTCGGTAGCCGATCAGACGCTGATCGTCTATGTCTGCGACAACGGCTGGATCAATGACCCGAACTCCAGCCAGTACGCCCCCAAGAGCAAAAGAAGCCCCAACGAGGGTGGCTGCAGAACGCCAATCCTCTTCCATCAGCCTTCGGCAATTCCTGCGGGCATCAGCGATCAGCTGGCAAGTAGCATCGATCTGGTTCCCACCATTCTTTCCCATTTGGGGCAGTCGGTGCCCAAAGATCTTCCCGGCATCGATCTGCTCGCCCCCCAGCAACGCGATGCCCGCACTTCAATCTTCGGGGAGATATTCCAGCATGACATCGTTTCGATGGAGAATCCCGTCGACAGCCTGATGCATCGCTGGGTCATCGAAGGGGAGTGGAAACTGATCGAGGACTACCCCGATACCTCGTCGGTGCAGCTCTATCATGTGACGGAGGATCCGGAGGAAACGGCCGAATGCAGTGGACAGCATCCCGAACGAGTGGCGAGGCTGAAGCGACTGCTGCTGGAGCATTGGGATCCCAGTGAAGGAGTCGCGAGTGACGAGTGAATCGTGGCGTTTATCGATCGCCGCTCTGGCCAAGGCGATGGAAGCACTGGAAGTTTCAAGACCGCGTCCGGATGGGCTCCCGGCGAGTGATACGTCCGAAGACTGGAAGACGATCGACGGGGTTCTTGGTGAGGTGGTCGACCGACTGAAAGGGGAATTGCCTTATGGAGACCCCTTCTACGCTGGCCAGATGCTCAAGCCACCCGCA
>JBIINB010000111.1:0-14100 GCA_044337705.1 Pirellulaceae bacterium
CCTGGAAGTTTATTACCGCTATATGCCGATCTACGGCGATCAGACGGAAGAAGAAGCCTTCAAGCTCTAGCTCTTCGTCAGCTCCCGCCACGCCACTGCTGCATCGCACTTTGGATCGCTACCGCCATCCAACCCTCGGACACCCCACCGCAGGGGAGGAAGCTTTGACGCGGCAAGTCCGCCAGTCGGCGCGACCGACTAAACTAGAGCTTCTCGCCTCCGGAGGTTTTCGAGTGATGGCTCTTCCTCAACGGCCATCACAGTCCTCTGCATTGACTCAACAACACCTAGCCTCCCGTGAGCTAATCCCCGCGATCGTTCCCGTCCTTGCCTCCGGATGATTCATGAGACTGACACTTCCGCCTCAGAGCGAATTGCTTACTTCCCTTCTCGCGATCCATTGTTTCGGTTCAGGTCTGCTGATGTTTTTCCTGACCGCCCCTACAGCCATGGCGCAGCAGGGACCCGCCGTCGTGGAAGTGGCTCCGGTAGTTCAGATGGAACTGGCGGAGACCCAGCCGACTCTCGGGACCATCACCCCGACGCGACGCGCCACCCTCGGCTCGGCAGTCGACGGCAGGGTGATCGAACTGATGGTGCGAGAAGGGGATCGAGTCGAGGAGAACCAGCCGCTGGCCAAGCTGCTGACGCAGACGATCGAACTGGAACTGGAGGCAGCGGAAGCGGAACTGGAGCTGCGGAAGGAGGAACTGACCGAGCTACAAAATGGGAACCGCCCGGAAGAGATCGCGCAGGCCAAGGCAAGGCTGGAGGCCAGTGGGATCGCCGCCAGATTTCTGGAAAAGAACAAGGAGCGGCTGACGGAATTGAGCCAGAGCAATGCCGTGCCACTGGCGGACTTGGAAAGTTCGCTTTCCCTCTGGCTGGAAGCCCAACAGCGGAATCTGGAGGCGCAATCTGCCTACCAGCTTGCGGTCCAGGGAGCGCGCCCGGAGAAAATCAAGCAGGCGCAGATGCGGGTCGCTGCGGCCAAGGCGCTGGCCGAAAGGCTGCGCGATCAGCTTGGGAAGCATACGATCTATTCGCGATTTGGAGGCTATGTCACCAAGGAACTGACCGAGGTCGGCCAGTGGCTTTCCCGGGGCGAACCGGTGGCCGAGGTGATTGCGCTGGATGACGTTTTCGTCGATGCCAAAGTGATCGAAGCGCAGATACCACTGATCCAGCTTGGGGATAAGGTCTCTGTCGAGGTGCCGGCGCTTGGAGATCAGAAATTCCTGGGGGTGGTAGAACGCATCGTGCCCGAAGCCGACCTTCGCTCCCGCACCTTCCCCGTGAAGGTGCGCGTCGCCAATCAGTTCAGCCCGTCCGGACAACCCGCACTCAAAAGCGGCATGCTGGCCCGCGTCGCGCTGGCCACCACCATGCGGCAGTCTGCCTTCCTGGTCCCCAAGGATGCCCTGGTGCTCCAGGGAGGCAGCACGATGGTCTGGGGAGTCGATCCTGCCACCATCACGAAATCTCTGGAGGGAACGATGGAAGGATCGGCGGTGGCGATTCCTGTGGAAACGGGTGCCGAACAACAGGATCGAATCGCCATTTCCGGTCCCATTCAGCCCGGCATGCTGGTGGTGATCCGGGGCAATGAAAGGATCACGCCGCGGCCACCGGGGGCGCCCCCAAGCCGCGTGTCGTGGCGGGCCCCTCCCAATGCGCTTCCTGCTGCACCCGACTCTTCGAATTCCAAAACCTCGGGAAAGAACTGATATGTGGTTTCTGGAATCGGTCGTCAAAAGCCCGGCGAAAGTCATCGTCGGCGTGCTGCTGGTAGCGCTGTTTGGTACGGTCGCGCTCCTTCGCATGCCGATGCAGCTGACTCCGGAGGTGCAGACCCCTACGATCACCATCGAAACCAGGTGGCCGGGAGCCAGCCCTCAGGAGGTGGAGCAGGAGATCGTCATCGAACAGGAGGAGCAGCTCAAGGGGGTCGAAGGGGTGGTCAAGATGTCCTCCGAGAGCACCGACTCGCTGGGACGAATCACCCTGGAGTTTCTTGTCGGCACTCCTATGGAACGCGCGGTGGTCGATGTCATCGGCAGGCTGGAGCAGGTGCCGCAGTACCCGGTCGATGCCGACAAGCCCGTCATCAGCACTGCCAACGCAAGCAACAGCCCGATCGCTTGGTTCATCCTGAGCGCCCGCAATCCGACCTCGCAGCAGTTCGAGGAGCTGCTGACGCGGCACCCGGAGCTGTCCGAGCCGATCGGGGCGATCCGACGTGCTTCCAGTCCTGGACTGGCCGCCATGCGACTGCGCCGTTTGTCGAAGGAGCATCCGGAACTGGCCAGCCTGCTCCCGGATGCCAATCTGGGTGTGACCAAGCTGCGGCGATTCGCAGAGGATGAAATCGAAGCCCGATTCGAACGGGTTTCCGGAATCTCCCAGTCGAATGTGATCGGTGGCCTGGAAGACGAACTGCAGGTGGAGATCGACCCCCAGAAACTGGCCGCACGGCAACTGACCATCAGCGATGTCCGGCAGGTCCTTCGCACCCAGAATGAAGACACTTCGGGGGGAGACTACTGGGAAGGGAAACGACGCTGGGTGGTACGGACGCTGGGGCAGTTTCGATCGCCCCAGCAGGTTGAGCAGCAGTTGCTGGCGATCCGAGATGGCAATCCGGTTTATCTAAGAGACGTCGCGCAGGTTCGACTGGGATTCAAGAAAGCCGACGGGTTGGTACGCCGCTTCGGAGAATCGAGCATCGCCATCAATGCCCTGCGCGAAACGGGCGCCAACGTTCTGGATGCCATGCGGGGCTTGCAGGAGATCACCAGACAACTCAACGACGGTGTCCTCCAGCAACGGGGGCTGCAGCTGACGCAGGTCTACGATGAGACGGAGTACATCTACGAGTCGATGAAGCTGGTGCAGGAGAATATCTTCACAGGCGCAGCGCTGACCATGATGGTGCTGATGCTCTTTCTGCACCTGGAGAAACGTACGCTCCTCTTTGCGCCGCTGATCGTCGCCAGCTCGCTGGCCGCCGTTTACGGCTCCCCCTGGCTGTTTGCCGTCACCGTTGGACTGATCCTGGTGGCCGGTTTGTGGTTTGCCAGAGGCGCCCTGGTGGTGGGCCTTGCAATCCCTACCAGCATCATCGGAACCTTCCTGATCCTCGGCATGCTCGGCCGTTCGCTCAACGTCGTCTCCCTTGCAGGCATGGCGTTCGCCGTGGGGATGCTGGTGGATAACGCGATTGTTGTCCTCGAAAACATCTACCGCCGTTGGGGACTGGGCCAGTCGGCTCACCAGGCCGCTGTTGAGGGAACCGGAGAAGTCTGGGGCGCCGTCCTCTCCTCCACGCTCACCACGATCGCCGTCTTCCTGCCGATCGTTTTCATCCAGGAGGAGGCAGGGCAGCTGTTTCGCGATATCGCCCTGGCCATCAGCGCTGCGGTTGGACTTTCTCTGATCGTCGCCATGACACTGGTCCCCATGGCTGCAGCCAAATTGCTGGGAACGCGGCAAGTCCTCTCGCATGGGGCCAACGAGCCCCCTGCCTCACCTACGCCCCTAGCGACCGGAATGCTGCAGGCGATCGGAGAGGGATTCATTCGCGGCACGGTAAGCCTGAATCGAGCGATTCAAAATTCTTTCCTTAGCAAGCTTGCGGTCTTCGCCGGAACGATGGCAGCATCGATTGCGATCACTTGGTTCCTTCTCCCTAAGGTGGAGTACCTTCCAGCAGGAAACCGCAACCTCGTCTTCGGGATCCTGCTTCCTCCGCCAGGCTACAACCTCGATGAACTGATGGCGCTCGGCCAGCAAGTGGAGAGCCGTCTGGCACCCTACTGGGATGTCGATCCAGGGACGCCGGAGGCGGCGGCGATGGATTTTCCGATCATCGGCGATTTCTTTTTCGTCGCACGGGGACGGCAGGTCTTCATGGGACTCAGGGCAGCCGATCCCGCAGAAGTTGCGCGACTCGTTCCGCTGGTCCAGAAAGTCAGCGCCGGTCTGCCAGGAACCTTCGCCGTCGCCAAGCAGTCCAGCCTCTTCGAACAGGGGCTCAGCGCAGGGCGAACCATCAATATCGAAATCACCGGACCGGAACTTCCGAACTTGGTCGCCCTGGGGGGCCAGTTGCTGGGCCAGACCATACCGATGTTTCCAGGAGCTCAGGTCCGCCCCATTCCCAGCCTCGACCTCTCCAGCCCCGAACTCCACATCCGCCCCAAACTGATCCAGGCGGCGCAGATGGGAGTCAGCAGTCTGGAACTGGGGTTTACCGTCAATGCCCTGATCGATGGCGCCTACGTCACCGACTATTTCCTTGAAGGGGATAAGATCGACATGACCCTGGTCGGCAAACCCGACTACGCAGGGCGCTCCCAGGATATCCGCGCCCTGTCGATCACCACGCCCGTGGGTGAGCTGGTGCCGCTGGAAGCGCTGGCCGATGTGGAATTGAGCAGCGGTCCCGAACAGATCAATCGACGCGAACGGCAGCGTGCTATCACGATTGAGCTTTCGCCTCCCCCTGAAGTGCCGCTGGAGGTGGCGATGCAGAAGGTCCAGGATCAACTGGTCCAGCCTCTGGAGGCGGGCGGCACGTTGCCTCCAGGGTACCGGATCGAACTGGCGGGAACGGCCGACAAACTGCGAGACACCTGGAGTGCACTGCGATGGAACATCCTACTTGCCTTGGCAATTACCTACCTGCTGATGGTGGCACTGTTTGAGTCCTGGATCTATCCGCTGGTGATCATCCTGACCGTTCCGATGGGTGCCGCCGGCGGGATCCTGGGACTGCAGGCGCTCAACCTCTTCTACTTCCAAACGCTCGATGTCCTCACCATGCTGGGCTTCATCATCCTGATCGGAACGGTGGTCAATAACCCGATCCTCATCGTCCATCAGTCGCTGGTCCACATGCGGGAAGAGGGAATGGACTCCAAGCAGGCGATCCTCGAAAGCGTGCGGACCCGCATCCGTCCGATCTTCATGACCACCATCACCACCGTCCTTGGGCTCTTGCCTCTCGTTCTTTTCCCTGGCTCCGGAAGTGAACTCTATCGCGGCCTGGGTGCCGTCGTCCTGGGAGGATTGCTGCTCTCGACGCTGCTGACACTGGTGGTGGTCCCTGCAACCTTTGCCCTAGTGCTCGATCTGCAGCATGCGGCCGAACGACTTTGGAATCGAAAAAAGCCGATCGACCAAAGATCGAACTGATGGTCTGCTCTTTTCAGCCAGCGTTTTCCGATTCGGATCGAGCGGCCGCCAGGAGGGCCATCGCCCCCAGACCATAAAAGGTGTATTCGACATCTTCCGCCGGATCCATCGCAAAGCCCGCAAAGCCTCCCTCCGGCCGTTCCATCGACTCGACAAACCGCTGAGCCGCGCTCAGGTCCAACTCAGATAGTGCCCCAAGATCCCAAAGCGTCGTGCATGCGGTGAAGGTGCTCAGCAAGTCGGGCATCGGAATCCTTGTGTTGGCATGGACTCCTCCTTCATCCCCTTGCAGGTCGAGCAGGAATTGGCAGATTCCTTCGAAAGTCGACTGGCTGGGATGCCCTAGAACGCGAAGTCCACCGGCCGCCGCAGCAGTCGGATTGGCCCCCGAGCGTTTGGCGACTCGAATCTCAAGAAACCCACCGTCTTCTTGACGCTGGCCCAGAAAGAACCTTTCCAGTGCTTCTGGGTCGTCGATGGCACATCCCATCAACTCCAGACAGATCGCCACAAGGAACGATTGGTAGGTGCTTCCAGCCTGCCCTTCGACCGATTTGGCGTATCCACCGTCGGGTCGGCGAAGATCAGCCAAGGAGCTCGCAATCCGCTCGCTCCAACCCACCCCCTGCCCGTCGAAAGGGCTGGCGTCGCACGCCGCCTCCAACAGCTTGCCGCCATAGACCAGAGCCAGCAAATCGACCCAAGACTGATGCGTCGAAAGTCGCGACGAAAGAAAATCTCTGGCCCGAAACGCCAACGGCCCTTCCAATTGCCCCAGAATCGTCAGGGCCCTCAACGCAAAACTGGTGTAGTAAAGGTCGCTTGGCCCCTCGCGGCCACTCCAGCCACCATCGGCGTTTTGGCGTCTGCGCAAAAAATCGGCGTGCCTAGCCGTCAAGGAGTCTGGCAGCAGGGATGCCCCAGCAATCAGTTGCAAAGTCAATCGTTCCAGATATCCCAACCTTTGGGCTTCATTCATCCGCTCGACCTTCCCGTTCGTTCAATGCTTTCCGGCGTTTCGAAGATCGTACCCAAAAATGAGAGCAGTCCTTCCTGGGGCTCCTTCTCCCACGTTGCAGATACTTCCTTTCCTTTTCGTGCCCCCTTTTTTCCGGTTCGCGATGGGACGGGAAGACTCAGAGTCCTTCTTAAAAACTCCCCCTGTTTCGGACCGCCACAGGTTCGAAAATCGAGAATGTCGTGCACGCCAGCTAATAAATAAACCCAATTTCCGGCATCAAATTGCATTCGATGAGCAAGTCCCTGATCAAGCGACCAGCCCAGCACACACTTCTTTCAGGGGGAAACCAATAGCTAGGAAACCACCCGAATTGGGCAGCGGCATCGATTCGAAGGAACTTTCCAGCAACGGTTGAAATCTAACCTGTAGTGCGGTTGGATGGGGAAAATGACCGACTGTTTGTTGACGTCCACCTTCAGGATCTTTACTATAGAGTTCGATGTATAGAGTGTGCGGCGGTCCCCACACGCCTCGTCTTCCTGTAGTTTTCGCAATTTTCTTTTCATTTGCAACTACGGCGGCTGACAGGCGACCGGCTCGTCGGACGGTTTGCAGGGTGTTCTTTTTTCTTTTTTTTTCAGGAGTGCGTCGCATGAGGAGACGGTCCGGTTTTCGTGGCTTCACCTTGGTGGAGCTGCTGGTGGTCATCGCGATCATCGGCGTTTTGGTCGGGTTGCTTCTGCCTGCCGTTCAGCAGGCGCGTGAAGCCGCCCGTCGTATGAGCTGCTCGAACAACATTCGGCAGATCGGCTTGGCGCTTTACAATTACGAATCGACCTACAAGCTACTTCCATCGAGCTTTGGTGGAACGACGGGTCCTGACTGGCGATGGAACAACCAGGAATGCCGCAGTGCTTTCCCTGCGTTGCTGCCATTCATGGAGCAGACCCCTCTGTTCAACCAGATCGAAAATGGCTTCCCGATGGTTGGCGGTGACTATCCAGGGGTTTCGGTCCCTGGCGGTACCGTGCCCTGGTACACCATGAACGGCGGTTATGTGCCCTGGCGCACCCAGATTCCTACCCTTCGCTGCCCATCCGATCCTGGCCGTAATGCGGCTCAGAACGCTTGGCAGACTGGCCGTGCCAACTACGCATTCTGCGTCGGTGACACCGTCGAAGGTTCCCACTGGAACTGGTCGACCAATGCCAACCGTGGGATGTTCCAGGCTCGCTACCAGAAGTCGTTCCGCGACGCCACCGACGGTCTGTCGAACACCCTCTTCCTGTCGGAAGTGGGAACCAACGACGGTCAGCGTAAGGTTCAGGGTTGGACCACCAACGCTGTTACCAACGTCCAGAACAACCCAGACGCTTGCAAGCGGGCTGCCGTTCAGGGTCTCTACATCAACACGACTCAGGTCGGCGATTGGCGTGGTGCCCGTTGGGCGGACGGTCGTGTGAACTTCACCGGGTTCAACACCGTTCTTCCACCCAACAGCCCATCCTGCATTCCGTTCGGTTACCCGAACGACTGGGACTGGGGTATTTTCTCGGCTTCCAGCTATCACCCAGGTGGGGTCCATGTGCTTCTTGGCGACAACGCCATCAAGTTCATCCCCAACACGATTGACGCTGGCAACCCCGTCAACAACATGGCTCCGAACTTCGAAAGCCAGAACGGCCGTGTCGGACGTAGCGTATTCGGCGTCTGGGGTGCTCTGGGAACCCGTAACGGGACCGAAATCATTCCTGCCGATGTGCTCGACTGATCCGGTTTCCGAACTGTCTTAAATCAGACGATCAACCGCCGCTGGTCCGCCAGTGGCGGTTTTTTTTTGCTGTGTCACCATGACCCTGCAATAAAGCCGCTTATCTAGCGATTGGAAAGTTTGCTGATTGAGCGGCCGCGAGGGATTGTCCGATCCCAATTGATTCGACTGGGAGTGGTGAACCGATAGAGACCCTGTCGGCGAATTGCCATGCATCCAGCAGGCCAAGTCGTGGCAAAGCGTATTTCGAGATCCTGCTTCATGCGATTGGCAGAGCAGCCACAAGCGATCTGCCGGCGCTGGGCACCATCTCGGCTGCAAGGAGGCAGCTTGATGGCATCGGATGTGCGTCTGAAGGAACAGCTTCCCAGGCTGACCGACCGGATCGTCGCCACGTATGGCCAATCCGATCGGATCAATCACCTCGGGCATTGCCCCTTGCCTAAGTACGAAGTGATCATCCAGATCCTCGAAGACCTTAAGGATCTGCTCTACCCCGGCTTCCGTCGTCGGGAGGGGCTTCACATCGGCAACGTCACCTACCATGTTGGGAACCTGATCGACAACCTGCACGATCAATTGACCATCCAGATCGCTCGTGCCCTACGTCATGATGATCGGATTCGCCAGCGTCGGACCGAGGAATGCCCTTCGGACTACGAAGCCAAGGGTCAGGCCATCGCAATCTCGTTCCTGGAGACGATTCCAGATCTGCGAAGCGTCCTGGCAACCGACGTCGAAGCAGCTTTCGAGGGAGATCCCTCCGTGTCCCACCGGGACGAAATCATCTTTTGCTATCCCGGCCTGGAAGCGATCACCATCTTCCGAATCGCACATCAGCTCTACCATTTTGGCGTCCCCTTCATTCCCAGGATGATGACGGAATGGGCCCACAAGCAGACGGGGATCGATATTCATCCGGGAGCAACGATTGGGGATCACTTCTTCATCGATCACGGCACCGGTGTCGTGATCGGTCAGACTTGCGAGATCGGCAGTCGCGTGAAGATCTATCAGGGGGTAACACTGGGCGCCTTGAGTTTCCAGACCGATGCCGAGGGCCAACTGATCCGGGGAACCAAGCGGCATCCGACGATCGAGGATCGTGTCGTTATCTACGCCAATGCAACCATTCTTGGAGGCAAAACGGTCATCGGTCACGACGCGGTCATCGGGTCCAGTGTCTGGATCACATCCAGCGTCGCACCTCGTACCACTGTTGTGTTGGAAAAGCCCAAATTGAAGATCCGATCCGGCAGCGGCGACGATCTGGGGCTAGATTCCAACTACCAAATCTGACCGCCTGCGAGCTGATCGAAGGCCGTCTGTCTGAACACCCAACCGATCGCTAGCGCGCCTCTTTCCACGAGGTTGGTGTGAATCGAGACGTTGATCGAGCACTCAACCGGTCGCTAGCTCGATCCGGCGAAAAGAGGTCAGCGTGCATCGAGTAGCTGTTGGTGCATCTTCTCAAGTCGTTTGGGTGAGACGGCGATGCGGGTTCCGAGTGCCTGAGCGAACAAAGAGACTCTCAGCTCTTCGATCGCCCACCGAAACTGCTGCCACTGGGTCTCGATCGGACGCCTGCGATCTTCTTCGGGACGCTGTTCCCATGCGTCCCAGAATCGCTGCACAATAGCTTCACTCGCCTGGTCTTTCGGTACTTGGCCCGCCGACTTATCGCATCGGACTACAATTCCCTTGAGGTATCTGGGAAACTCCCGCAGCCACTCCCATGGGGTCACCTGGAGGAACGAAGGAGCGTAGAGAGCCATCCATTGATTCCGGATGGCAAGCCGAACCGACTCCGCAGGACGTGGGGTCCCCTCCAATTTCAAGGAGACGCGGTGATGCGATTCCGCCCATTCCGGAAGCCATCTGGCCACTTCATCGGCAGCTCCCCCCAATCGTTCCAGCCGTGTGCTCCTCAGCTTGTTCCACTCCTCAGGGCTCCATACCTCGACTGCGGGAGCCGGGTAGGCGATCGTGATCAACAGCCAGCTCAGCCCCTCCATCATTCTGTCTTTGGGAAGGACCGACCCCAGGAGCATCAGCGACCTAGAAATCCCTGGCAGGTGGCTCAGATGCAACTTCACTTCTTTGCGATCGGCGATGGAAAGCAGCTTCCAGACAGCATTGCGATGATGCTGAATGGCTATTTCGGGATCATCGAACCACTCTAGCGTTGCATCGGTATCGGCAGCACATAGTGCCGGATACCTGAAGATCGTCATGCCATGATGATCGACAGAGATTTGCCTCGGAATAGTGCTGTCGGGAAACGTCTGATGTTTCCGGTGGAGCCACGGAAACTTGGTTTCATGTTCGGTCCTCCGCGGTTGGGTATCCTTGGTGACGAACTGCTGCTTCAGCTGATCCAGGTCGCGACTTGCTCCTATCGACTTCCCTTCCTCGCCGACCACTTCGAATCGAATCTTCAGGTGTTCGGGGATCTTTTCCCATTGAAAGTCCGTTCGCTCGATCGGCTGTTCTGCCAATCGCGAAAGCCCATCGACAAGGGCGGGCATGAAGGGTCTCTTGCCCCAGCCTTCCTTGCGCCACTGTTGGATCAACTGCTGTGCCACATGGGAAGCAGGCACCAACTGGCTCCGCAATCTCTTGGGGAGCGACTTGATCAGCGCCACCACCCACTCTTCCATCAAGCCAGGGATCCACCAGGGGGCCTGTTCGTATGAAATCTGCGACAGCAGCGGTTGAGGCACACATAGGGTGGCTCCATCCGTCTCAGACCCAGGCTGAAAACGATAGACCACAGGAAGCCGCGTCGATGCCAGCTGAATATCGGCAGGAAATCTTTTCTCGAGTTCCTGCTGCGTCGTCTGGTCGATCCAGTGGGCGGCGTTCAGATAGATCGGATGTTTGGAATTGATCGAGGCATCCCAAGCTTCCAGCGACCTGCGATCGACCACCTCCTTGGGCAGATGCTGCTCGTAGAATTGCTGCAGGCGATAGGGATCGATGATCCATTCTCGCTGTCGTGCACATGCAGCCCACCGCTCCAGCTCCGCGATCGTCCTTCGGTTGGACTGGTAGAACCCGGCCCGGGAGGCCAACTCCCCTTCGGAAAGCCCCTGATCGATCAGCAAGCGGCGGGCCAGGGCAGGATCGATCGGTGCCAGCGGGACAGGATGGCGTGGGACGATGGGAAGTCCGAAGAGGGTTCCGCGCCGCTGGACGCTGGCGGCGCCATTGCGGCGACTGAAGAATGGGGCGTCATAGTGGTAGTCCAGCAAGTGCCCCGCCATCGGCTCGATCCACCGGGGATCGATGCGAGCGACGGTGCGGCCGTATCGCTGGGTGGTCTCCACGACCTCGGCGGCGACAATCCACTTAGGGTGGCTCCCTCGCAATCCGCTGCCTGGCCACAGCGTGAACGAGATCCCGTGGGCTCCCTGATAACGCCCTTCCTGGTCGGATAGTGCGACCCCGGATAGCAATCCCGTCAAAAGGCTCTGGTGGATCCGCCGATAGAGATCCGAAGGAGCCCATCGATCTGGCTCCTTTTCCACCGCTTCGGTGTCTGTGGAACTCGGCGCCACCCAACGACGCCCCACCTTCAGACCTTGTGCTTCCACCTGTTCCAGCAACTGCCGATGCACCTCGCTCCATTCTCGCAGTCGCACCATCGACAGGAAGCGGCTTTCACATGCTTTCTGAAGTCGGCTTCGCCCCAGATCGGCTTTCCAACGCTGGTACTGATCCCAAAGCTTCAAGTAGCTGACAAAGTCGCTAAAGGGGTCGAGAAACATCTGATGCGCTTCGTCGGCCGCTTGCTGCTTGTCGGGAGGACGTATCCTAGGATCCAGAACCTCCAGGGCGCTGGCGATCACCAAAACATCTGCCAGGCATTGATTTTCTGAGGCAGCGATCAGCATGCGTCCGACTCGGGGATCGACAGGCCATCGGCCCAGCGTGCGTCCGATGGAGGTCAGTCGGCCATCACCGCCGATCGCCTGGAGTTCGCGGAGGGTGGCGATTCCCTCCCGAATCATTTCGGGGCGCGGCGGATCCAGCCATGGAAAAGATTCCAGATCGTCGATCCCCACCAGCTTCATCTGCAGCAGGACCCCGGCCAGTGCGCTGCGGCGAATCTCAGGGGTGGTGAATGGGGAGCGTCCTTGGAAATCGGTCTCGGAGTAAAGCCGTACGCAGATGCCGGGAAACAAACGTCCACACCGACCAGCTCGCTGATTGGCCGATGCTTGTGAGATCGGTTCGATCGGCAGGCGCTGGACCTTGCTACGCGGGGCAAAACGACTGATACGCGCCGTCCCCGTATCGATCACCGCGCCAATTCTGGGGACTGTCAAAGAGGATTCGGCGACATTGGTCGCCAGCACAATACGCCGCTTGGGCCCCGGATGGAAAATGCGATCCTGATCCGATTCCGCCAGTCGGGCATAAAGCGGTAGCAGATCGAATCGATCCCCCAAACCTCGACGCACCAGATGGCCGCGTACCACCTGAGCCGTCTCCCGGATCTCCCGCTCGGTCGGAAGAAAAATCAGCAGGTCTCCCTCGGCGTCCTGTAGCAACTCGTCGATCGCATCGCAGAGCCGTTGATCGAGCGATGCTTCCTGAGAATCCTCCTCGTCCGGTCCATCACCGCGCACTGGCCGATATCGTAACTCCACCGGATAGGTTCTTCCGGCGATGGTAAAGATCGGAGCGGGTCCTGCCGCATCGCCGAAATGATCAGCAAACCGCTCGGCATCGATCGTCGCGCTCGTGACGACCAGATGGAAATCAGGTCTCCGGGCGATGACTCGCTTCAAATAGCCGATCAACAGATCGATGTTCAGCGACCTTTCATGCGCTTCGTCCAGAATGACCACATCGTACTGCTCCAGCCACCGATCCCGCTGAATCTCCGCCAGCAGGACACCGTCGGTCATCAGCTTGACTAGAGTCTTAGGATCGGTGCGATCGGAAAATCGCATCTTGAAACCAGCCGCCTGCCCTAGGGGCGATCCAAGCTCCTCTGCCAGTCGCGCGGCGATGGAGCGGGCGGCGATGCGGCGAGGCTGCGTGTGGCCGATGACCGCGCTGCGGCCCAATCCTGCCTCCAGACAGATCTTCGGCAACTGCGTGCTCTTTCCCGATCCGGTCTCTCCACAGACGATCAGGCACTGGCGTTGCATCAAGGCTGCCATGATCTCCTGACGATGCTGGCTGATCGGAAGCTCTGGGTCGTAGTCAAGTCGGAGCGGCAGGGAAAGTCTCGAACTGAGCAATCGGGCCGACGCGTGGAAGCTTTCCCAGAATCGGTCGGCGGCAGGGCCGACGGGTGTGGCATCGCCTGCAGAGAGTTTTTTCCAGGTCGCTTCCAGCGGTCGCCGGTCGCGCGCCATCAGCAACTTCCAGTCTGGCGCTGTCACAGCGACTCTCCCAAACACACATCTCGCTTCCCCCTCCCAGCGACCTCGATCGCCAGCCAGCTCTGGCCACCGAAGCGAGCCGAATCGCAGGGGCCATCGGATGTTTCCATGATAGCGGCTGACCAACCTGGCGAAAGGCAAGGTAAAACCAGCAGCTCCGTCCCATCCATTCCGCTGGCGATCGATACAATGCAGCAGGTGACGCTAGTGGCGAACCGTTGAGCAATTCCATGCGCCGCGTGATAGCTAGAAGCAATCACAAAACGGAGGCGAAGGCCTAGGTTTCGCGAGCCGCTTCGGGAACTGCTCTGAGCTTGGCGAGGCTGAAAATGGTGACGATGACCATTTTCGATAGTCCACCAGGAGGAGGAAGCGAACATCGATCAAGCGACGGGGAGATGAGAGCATGGGGGTGGATGGATCGAGGTGGGAAGCGCTGCTGCAATCGCTCCAGATGGCCACCGATCGCGCCATGTCGATCGAAGCCGCCTTGCAGCAACCACCCCCTCGGTCGATTCGACTGCGTCCCGATCAGCCGGAAGGAAGTCTCCCGTTCACCGTGGAAAAGGTTCCCTGGCATTCTTTGGGACGCTGGCTTGTCGCCCCCCATGTCCGCCCCTCCCAAAGTCTCTGCTACGCCGCCGGCCGTTACTACATCCAGGATGCCGGTTCGCTGCTGGCTGTCAGGCTGCTGGATGTCCAGTCATCGCAGACCATCTGCGATCTCTGCGCGGCCCCTGGCGGCAAAGCATCGGCCATTTTGGAGCAATTGG
>JBIINB010000240.1:0-4001 GCA_044337705.1 Pirellulaceae bacterium
AGGACGCTTCGGTAGTTCTTCTCTGCCTCTAGGAAGTCGCCCTGCATGCGTGCCAGGTCGCCGCTGAGCCACGCGAAGGTCCAGGGTGGTGGCGGGGGATCCATGGTGGCCGATCGAGCTAAAGACTGGGTAGCGGCATTGACATCCCCCTCGGCTCGCTGCACTCGGGCCAAGTTCAATGGTCCATCATACCGCCCCAACTTTTCAACCTCTGCGAACGCCTCCGAGGCTTGCTTGAGCTGTGAGCCACCGGCGAGGAATAGTCCGATTCCATAATCGTTCCAGCGTTGCCAAGTCTCCGGCACAGGTGGTTTGGACGGCTTGTCGGCAGCCACTTGGATACCAGTCGCAGTGACGACAGGAAACACGACGAGGTCTTCCGCGACGACGGTGATCGGCAGCGGATTGGGAGTTTCGGAAACCGGGCCTGAGCCGTAGAAGCCGCGGTCGCCAGGCTTCAGGGCCTGATTCATGAAATCGAGGTAGCCCTTATCAAACTTCCGATACAGCAGACGGACAGAGACTTCGATTGGTGCTTCGACGGAAGCCGGGACGTCCAAGCGGTAATGCACCGTCTGGCCTGATCCGGGTGGGATCTGATGATCGTAGAGAGCGACGAAGATGTCCTGAGCGTTACGTCGCGCGATGCGATTGCCATGGCGGTCGATCACGAAGTTATTCACATAATGCGACCACTCATCCACCTTCTGGGATTCGTCGCGGCCACCGCTGATTCCGATCACCTTTCCACCGCTGGTGGCAGTCACTTCCAGCCATACCTCATTCGAATCGACAGTCCCCTGGGTGAAGTGATGTCCGACCTTCAGCGTTCGGATGACAGTTTCAAGCAGGTAGGATTTTCCTGCGAGAAGCGATGGGACTTCAGGTCTCAAGGGGGCGGTCAGTTTCCCTTCAATGACGCCCTCTTCTCGAACCCCGAGCAGATCGACTCGACAGCTGCCGACCAGCAAACTTCTCGCTCGTTCCACCAACTTCTCGTCAGCTCGCCAATAAGGCAGCGCCGTATTAGCACCTGGGAAAAAGTGGTCGTGCACAGTTCGCTTGCCATCAGGCCCATTGGCTTTTGCAGCAAAATCGTTTGACTCCTGCAGTGGCATGTGGCATGAACTGCAGTTCTCGGCGGCTTTAGGCGGATAATAGAAACTACGTGCTCCATGCCCCGAAACGCCGCTCAGGAGATAACTGTCGTAGTGATTCTGACCGCGAAGAAACTCCTTGTAATTCGTCACTTCTTTGGGCAAGTGTACTTTGTGGCAAGTGCTACAGAATTCCTCTGTTTTGTGGAATGGTTTGAGCATCTCGGCTTTGTGAAAAGCCGGCTTGGATTTTACGAGGACTTCGTTGATCTTCTGAAGAATCGGGTTGTCGCTGTAGACGAACGGATAGTGCACTGGTTCGTCGATCACATAGTCCGCGTTGCCTCTCTGGCTGTTGACATGAGTGATGGCGTGGCAGACAGAGCAGGTGATGCCGGCCTGTGAGGTTGGGTGGTTCACATCGTCGTAATCGGCGGCGTCGAAGGCGCCCGTGAAAAAGGGAACGGGATCATGGCACCCCGCGCACCAGCGGGACGCCTGCACCGATCCATCACGTTCGGTGACCACTTTTCGCGTCTCGCGTATCGCATAGAGGTAGGCGGGATTATTGAACGAACTGAAGTGGTGTGCGCTATGAAACCAGTCGTCATAAATCCCTTCGTGGCACTTTTTGCAATACTCGTCGTTCTGCAAAGCTTCGGGATGGATGAAATTGCCGGTGGCAGTTCTCGCGAGGCTGGGTTGGAAGTATTTTTCACCTTCTTTCGGAGCTGTCTGGTTCCATTTCCTCGGGTCCTGCATCTGTGCGATCACCAGGAGTCCGACACAGGCGATGGTTGCAATCGCTATACGCTGGCCGACGTACCATTTGATGCGAGGGCCGACCAGGCGATGAAGCCAGTAGAGCCAGATGGCGGCGGCAGGTGCGATCAAGTGCAGCCAGTAGACGATCCGACGCAGGTCCTGTTGCCGCAGCTCGAAAGCTCCAACCCGCATCAATAGAATCCCAGTCACCAAAACAGCGATTGCGATCGCCATCAGCGCGTAGCCGATCCGAACCGCTCGCCGATTCCTTCGGTTGTGGGAGGCTTTCCAGTGGAAAAACCCGAAAACAATCACTGGAACCACCAGCAGAAGCCCCAGCACCAGATGCCCGAGGAACATCAGTTGGTAGAACCAGTTTTGGTACGTCAGTCCCGTCCACCACTCGGAGAAGGTGATAGTGGAGAGGTAGAGGCCATTGGCTAAAAGCAGGGAGAACAGAGTCAATACGATGACCAGAAGTATCCGCACGCGCGGCGAGATGGCTCGCTGCGGTTTCCTTGGGACACTCGAATCACCTGGGGCTCCGCCACTCGACGAAAGATCGGCCGTATTCATAGCGCGATGGATCCACTGCGAAAAGGCAAAAACGAATGGGAATCGACGTCGGCTTGTCCGACATGATCGGCAGGAGCATCGAACTGACTTTCCTGCCTTTTCCTTTTCGGGGGTCAGGCCAATCAAAGCCGACTCCCCACTGCCCCTTGTGCATCCTATTTCTGTTCCCAGAAATGGTACACGGACCTACGGTGTGCGGCTGGTCCAAGCCCCGCCGCTGCCTTGCTCAGAATTTGGGAGGATGCTCGGGCAATTGTAGATGGCCATCCAGCTGTTGTCCTGAAGAGTTTTCGCCAGAGTGGTGGGAATGGGGATGATCGAATCGGAATGGTGCTAAGAATTGCAAAGCCTGTGTCAGAATTGGTCGGGGCGAGCCAAAATGGACGGCAAGTTGTTGCAAAGACTCTTCGCTGTCTCGGCTGCATCTTGGAAGATGAGGCTGGTTGCCCGATGCCCCCGCGACGTAAACAAACTCTCCATCTTCGTAAATCACCTCAAACAACCCGCTCCAGCGGGCGTTTTCCGAAGCTTTGATCGTTTCCGGCAAGTCACTTCGCAACTGGCTGTACCAGCCCGCCGGTTGAGCGTGGGTGCATCCTGCGCGGGCGTGCGACACGCAAGAGCAGAGTAGCAAGATTGCCAGGAGAACAAGACGAGGAGTCTGCCGCTGGTTGCCCCTGCCGAGCGTCGAACGGAAGTCGAATTCCGGGTTGGTTTTGGGTATTGCGGTGTTCATTCCACCGACACTCCCAGGTTTCCATGTTCGGAGGAGAAGGGCGAAAAAGGAGCTATCTGCGAATATTCTACCGCCTAAAACCGGTGTAGGTTCACTCATTAGGATAGGTGAGCTGACCAGAGGTTGAAAATTTTCCGCCTTTTCCGGATCTGCGGACGCCTTGAATTCTCGATCGCCAGTAGCCACCGTCGCCATCCATCGGGAAGCCAAAACAGGTTTCCCGCAACTCCAGCGACCGCTGGGAAGCGGTTCTACGGGAGAGCCCCCCTTTCCGTACCATGCTTGCCAACTCCCGGAACGCCATCGATTTCGGTTCCTGAGAATCTTTTCAATACAGGTGACGAACAAAACCAGGGGGTGCATTTTTGCTCCGAGAACCGCGATCTTGCTGGCTAGATGCGACGGAGATGCAAAAAGGAGAGCGTTCGCCTCAAATAGCCGATGGCCCAAATAGCTGCCAAAGCGGTCGGGAATGGAATTCACCCATGCTGTGCGGAAAGAAAACCTTTCAGTTGTTCCTTCGATTTGCTAAGGTACATGCAGAGGTAGCTTGAGGCGACTGGTTGGAAGGTAGGGGTGGGCTGAAGAGCGCACTGCGGGCCCCGCCGGTTGCTTCCGTACGTTTTTCTTTCCATGGTGTTTTATTGTGAGTCGTAACGTTATGTTTAGGTCGACCCGTTGGTGCTTGATGGCGGTTATGACGTTGATGCCAAGTGCCGTTGGAGCTGTCCGGGCGGAAGATCCGCCAGCCGCTGCGAAGATGGTTCTTGCCGATGGTCTTCTGGAGCTTCAGACCCCTTCCGACTGGAAGGTTGTCCCCCCTAAGT